>DASTJU010000117.1:0-4042 GCA_035716295.1 Chthoniobacterales bacterium
ATGATTTCCTAACGAACGAAATCCAGCCGGGGGCGCACAACGACTTCGCCTTTTGGGAGCTCAACAGCGGGACGATCCACATCTTCGCTGACACCTTCAGTACGTTGACCCCGACCACTGGCGCCGGTAACCCCTTCACACTTGAAACCGGTTACAAGACGGTAACCATCACCATCACCACGACTGGCACCTATGCGTTGGGTCTTGGCGTCATGGATGCGTCAGCAGTAGATACCTCGTCAGGGCTGCTGATCGACAACATCCAGGTAACCGCGATTCCAGAGCCGACTACGATCGGTTTCAGCGTGGCTGGAGCCGCTTTGTTGGTTGCTTTGCGGAAACGAATCAAGAAAACCTCGTAAAGCACATATTTAGCTATTAACAGCGGGCCGGCAGCGATTGCCGGCCCGTTTTCTTTTGCTCGCCACACAACCAGTTCGTCTGACTGGCGGACAAGATCGACATCCCTTCATTTGACCCCAGCGCTATAGACAGGCATATTCCGCGGCTCTGCCGCGCCCCCCAGAGCACGCTCCATGCAAAAGATCCGCAACATCGCCATCATCGCACACGTCGACCACGGTAAGACCACCCTGGTCGACCAGCTGTTGCGTCAGTCCGGGACTTTTCGGGCGAATCAAAAAGTCGAGGAGCGGATGATGGACTCGATGGATCTCGAGCGAGAAAAGGGCATCACCATTCGCGCGAAGAACGCTGCATTTCAATGGAACGGTTACCGTGTCAACATTGTGGACACGCCAGGCCACGCCGATTTCGGTGGCGAAGTCGAACGGATCATGAAGATGGTCGATGGCGTGCTGCTGGTCGTTGATGCCCACGACGGACCCCAGGCGCAGACTCGTTTCGTTTTGCGTAAGGCGCTGCAAAATCGCCTCAAGGCCATCGTCGTCATTAACAAGATCGACAGAGAGAACGCGGAACCGCGCAAAGCGGTCGACCTGGTCTTCGATCTCTTTGTCGAACTAAAGGCGAGCGATGAGCAGCTCGATTTTCCTATTATTTACGCGAGCGCCAGGGATGGCTTTGCCGTGCGCGAATTGAAGGATAAGCACGAAGACATGACTCCGCTGTTCGAGACAATTGTTCAGCACGTGCCGCCGCCGAAAGTTTCTTCCGATCCTTTTTTTCAAATGCTGGTCTCGAATCTTGAGTACAGCGATTATATCGGGCGCATCGCTCTTGGTCGCATCGTTAGCGGCCGCGTGAGCGTTGGCGATTCGATTGTCTGCCTTCATCGCGATGGAAATCGCGAACGCGCTACCGTCACGGCTCTCTTTACCCATTCCGGTCTCGAACAAATCGAAACCAAGGAGGCGAGCGCTGGCGAAATCGTGGGCCTGGCTGGATTTGAAAACGCTTATATCGGTGAAACACTGACTGGTCGAGAAGAGGGCGCCGCGCTTCAATTTGTCGATATCGATCCGCCGACGATTCGAATGCGCATTCTGGTGAATGATTCCCCGTTTGCCGGACGGGAGGGGAAATTCGTGACGGCGCGACATATTCGCGATCGGCTCGTCCGGGAAACCCGCGGTAACGTTTCGCTTCTGTTCAACGACACGGAGACGGCGGGGGCATTTGAAATTCATGCTCGTGGCGAGATGCAAATCGCCATCCTGGTCGAGCAAATGCGACGCGAGGGCTACGAAGTGATGGTCTCGCGACCCGAGGTCATTTTTCATCGGAACGAAGACGGCGAGTTGCTTGAGCCGCTCGAGAACCTTTATATCGATCTTCCAAACGAAAATTTGGGCGATGTTTTACAATCGCTCGCTGCGCGCAAGGGCGAGGTCGTGCACATGGATCATCATGCAAATCGTGTTTCAGTCGAAGCGATCATTCCCACCCGGGGTCTGATCGGTTTCGAAACCGACCTGGTCAACCTCACGCGAGGCGAAGGCCTAATGAGTCATTTGTTTGCTGAATACGCGCTGTTCAAAGGCGAGATCGAAGGGCGCAATCGCGGAGTAATGGTTTCGATGGAAAACGGCACGAGCACGGCTTACGCGCTAAACACCACTCAGGACCGCGGCCGGCTTTTTATCGGCCCGCAAGAGGACGTTTACGCCGGGATGATCGTCGGTGAAAATGCGCGTCCGGACGATTTGCCCGTTAATCCGTGCCGCGCGAAGCGACTCACGAACATGAGATCACAAGGCGACGGCAAAGGCGTGCAATTGGAAGCGCCCTTGCGCATGAGCCTTGAGCGCGCCATCGAGTACATCGACGTCGATGAATACGTCGAGGCGACGCCGAAATCCCTGCGGCTGCGCAAACGCATTCTGGATGCAACGACTCGAAAACGGAGTTCCGCCGCGGTGGCATAGGCAGATTGACAAAGGCAATGATAAAAGCTTGAATATCGCCTGGTAATTTCTCCATGTCCGCGTTCTCGCGGCGTGCTCGTTGAATCTTACTCGTTAGGCAATCTGTAATCGAAAAAACCCGGTATGGCGGGACATAGCAAGTGGTCGAAGGTCAAGCGTTTCAAGGGCGCAATCGACACGAAACGCGGCCAGATCTTCAGCAAGTTTTCCAAGGAGATCACCATCGCCGCGAAAACCGGCGGCGGCGATCCGAATGGAAATCCGCGTCTTCGCAGCGCGATTCAGGCTGCTCGCGCGCAGAGTATGCCAAACGATAATATTGATCGCGCCATCAAACGCGGCACCGGCGAGGGCGTCGAAGCTGCCAATTTCGAAGAAATTATCTACGAAGGATATGGCCCCGGCGGCGTCGCGATCATCGTCGAGGCTGCGACCGACAACAAAAATCGGACGGCCGCGGAAGTGCGCAGCATTTTCACGAAAAATAATGGCAACCTCGGCTCCGCCGGCAGTGTTTCATACATGTTTCATAGAAAGGGGCAGATCACGGTTCCGCGCAGTTCCATCGACGAAGACCGCCTCCTGGAGCTTGTCCTGGAGGCCGGCGCTGAAGAGTTGACAACCGAGGAGGATCAGTATCTTATCATTACTTCGCACGATCGGCTCTACGCTGTAGCTGAGACGCTCAAAAGAGCAAATGTGACGACCGATGGGCAAAAGTTTACCTTCATCCCTGATAGCACGGTTCCGGTTGCCAATGAGGACGTGGCCCGGCAGGTGCTGCGTTTGTGTGATGCCCTCGAGGACGACGATGATGTCCAGAACGTCTACTCAAATCTAGATATCCCCGACGAAATGCTGGCCAAGTTGCCAGTCTGAAAAAGTAATTTCTTTTCGCTGAACCTGGCAGTGCGCTTGCCCAAGGCGAGCAATCGGCCTCTGCAATTTATGAACGAAGAAAATCAAAACCAGCCACCGCTGGAAACCACGGGATCGGCTGCTCCGTCTGAGCAACGTCGCCCGCGTGGGCGCCGCCGCTATGGCCGCCGGCGTTACTACAACCGCGGTGGAAACGACAATTTTAACGAGCCCTACAACGAGGCCCGAAACGACGCTCCCGGCGCTGCGCCTGGTGATCCCGTTGCCACCGAAACCTTGGAAGGTGCGCCTGAATCCGGCGACCAGGTCGAGCGCGAGCCCGAATTCGGCGAAGGCATCATCGAAATCTCCGGAAAAGGATTTGGTTTTTTGCGTGATCCAAAACGCAATTTTATTCAGACCCCGCAGGATATTTTCGTCACGCCGGAAATCGTGCGCCGCTTCGGTCTGCGCGACGGCATGTGGATTTACGGCGAGACGCGTCGCGGCAATCGTGGCCCGCAATTGATAAAACTGCTCACGATCAACGGCGACGATCCGACGAAATATCAGGGTCTGCGGCCGTACGAAGAACTGACCACAATTAATCCCAACAAACGGATCAAACTCGAGACGGTTCCGGATCGCTATACCACGCGCATCATGGACTTGATGACGCCCCTCGGCATGGGTCAGCGCGGGTTGATCGTTGCGCCGCCCCGTACCGGCAAAACAACTTTGCTTCATCACATCGCAGAAGCGGTCACAAAAAATCACACGGAGATGAAGCTCATTATTCTTCTCGTCGATGAGCGCCCGGAAGAAGTCACCGATTT
>DASTJU010000118.1:0-3132 GCA_035716295.1 Chthoniobacterales bacterium
CCAAACCCGCGCGGCGATAATCGCGCATGGTTTCGTCGAAAAGCTTTTTGTCTTCGCCGGTGAGCTTCGGCTTGGTGTCGGCGAACGCCTTGAGCGCTTTATAAACATCTTCGCGGTAATCGACGCCAACCGCCCAATCTTGAAAAACTTTCACCGCGTTCTCGCCGGCCGCGCGCATTTTCTCGTCGGTATTGCTTTCCTTGATGATGACCGCCTTGCTCGCAGCGATGCCGGCCTGATAACCGAGATCATCGAGGGCGACGACCGTGCTCTTGAATGTGACTTTGCCCGGGTCCTGCGCGCCGATTTGATCGAGCGCTTTGTTGGCAGTCGCGATCGCGTTCTTGATCGCCGCGTCGACCGCTTCCGGCGTTTGTTCCCATTCCGGGATCGTGAGGACGGCATTCGCCTTCGCGGCCGCGGCGTGAAAATCGTCCACGGTTTTCAAATTCTCGGCACGAAGATCGAGAAGAAGCGTAAGAGGAAGAACCAAGCAGAAGATTGATAATCTTTTCATATGGAAAGGTTTGGTTGATGGAAGCAGCGAAGATTGTGTAGAAGGTTAAACCGGTAAAGCGAAAACAAAACTGTGATCGAGAAATTTCTGCTCGCGTTTATTCCAGTGTTTGTCGCGATCGACCCGATCGGACTGGTCGCGATTTTCATCGGACTTGGGACGAAGGCATCGAGCGAACATCGCAAACATCAGGCGTTTCTCGGCTTGTTCACCGGTTTACTGGTTGCGGTCGGATTCATTTTTCTCGGCAAAATTATTTTCAAAGCGCTCGGAATCACCGTGGCCGACTTCCAAGTCGCAGGCGGGCTGATTCTGCTCGCCCTCGCCGTGCGCGAGCTGGTTGGCTTCGGCCCGCACGACCGGGGCGGCACTGATGAGTTCGGCGTGGTGCCGCTCGGAATGCCGTTGATCGCGGGGCCGGCGTTGCTCACCGCACTTCTGATTCTGGTCGATTCGGTCGGGCTGGTTTATACGGTCGCGTCGCTGCTGGTGAATCTCGCGATTGTCGCAATTGCTCTCTGCAACGCCGACCGATTTGCGCGCTGGATGGGAACTCAAGGCCTACGCGGGGTATCGAAAATTATCGCGCTCCTCCTGGCCGCGATTGCAATCAGTCTGATCCGCCGCGGCTGGCAAGTGCACTAAGCTACCGCGCCGATCTTTTCGTCGGCGGATCAGTAATCGCGCGACGCTCGATTAGGGGTGCTGCGTTCCAGGCATCGCTCGCTTTAGCTCGGCGTCTTTGTCGCCGTGGTCATAGCGATAGTTCAACTCGCCCTCGATCGCGTAGATCTCCTTCTGCTGATCGGAGAACGCTTCGCCTCCATGATGAATGAACACGGGGCGTCCGTGACGATCTTGCGTTTGTGGGATCTGGCGATAGAGATCGAGCCTGCGTTGCTGCAACTGCGCGGTGGCCCATTTCTTAAACGGCGAATTGGCCGGTGAATAAGAACCGGGTCCGGTTGTCTTTGGACCGACCGGCTGCCCGCTCCCCGGTGTGCCCTGACCATAGGCAGAGCCGATGAGAACAGCGGCGACTGCAACTGTGAGTAATGTTTTCATATTCTTTATATTAGGTTCGTTTCTTGGAATGCAAAAAGGTTCAAATATTGAACCGCAGGCGGCGTCCGGCGTTGCGCAAGATTTGCTCGCTTTTACGATACATTTGGCTCTAGTTCGACAAACCACCATCCGGTTGACACGCTTGAGAGCGTTGTTACTTTCCACGCCCCTATGAGATTTCCGCTCGCTTTAACGACAAAAATTGCTGCCTACATCATCGGGCAGAAGCTGCGCGGCACGAAAAAATTCGCCACTGTGTTGCAGTTGGAACCGCTCCACACTTGCAACTTGACCTGCACCGGCTGTGGCCGAATTCGCGAATATTCCACTTCGCTAAAAGACATCCTGCCGTTGGAAGATTGCCTCGCGGCGGCCGAGGAATGTAACGCGCCGATGGTGTCCATCTGTGGCGGGGAACCGCTGATTTATCCCCAGATCGAAGCGCTCGTGCAGGGATTACTCGAGCAGAAGCGCATCATTTACATCTGCACCAACGCCATGTTCATGCGCAAAAAAATGCGCGAATGGATGGCCTCGCAATTGTCGACCCAACCAAAGTTCGTCGAGGAAAAAATCGCGGAACTGCTCGCGGCCGGTTTGATTAGCGAAAAAGACGCCGCTGAAGTTCAAAAAGGTTCGAAAGATCCCAGCAAGCCAACCATCGGGCCGAGCAGGTGGATGTATTGGAATGTTCACCTCGATGGACTCGAGCGGATTCACGATCTGATCGTCGAACGCGAGGGCGTGTTTAAGGAATGCATTCTCGCCATCAAGATGGCGAAGATTCTCGGTTACCAAGTCGCGACCAACACGACGATCTACAAGGAGACCGACATGAAAGAGGTCGAACAAATGTTCGATTATCTTTCCGATCTCGGCGTGGACGGCCATACCATTTCCCCTGGCTATGAGTACGACGCGGCCAAGAAGGACATGATCAAGCGGCTTAATTTGCAGCCGGAAAATTTCTTTCTCACGCGCAAAATGACGGTCGAGAAGTTCAACAAGATCGAGGAATGGATGCAGCGTTACACATTGTTCGGCACGCCGATTTATTTCGAATTTCTTGCCGGCCATCGCGACCTGACCTGTTCAGCGTGGGCGATTCCGACCCGAAACATTCGCGGTTGGAAAGGTCCATGCTACTTGATGACCGACGCGCATTATTCGAGTTACTCCGAATTGCTGGAGAAGGTGGAGTGGGAGAAATACGGCGTGGTTGACGGCGTCGCGCGCGATTCGCGTTGCGAGAATTGCATGGTGCACTGCGGATACGAACCGACGGCCAGCCTCGGCTTGCAGTCGCAGCGCGGCGATACTTGGAAGACGATCAAGTTTAATTTCGGACCGAAACCCAAACCGACCGGACGTGGCAGCGAAATTCTCGCTTTCAACGGCGTGAGTTGCGGAAACGGCCACAAGACTGGTAAGAACGCTGACATCGACGCCGCCCAGGCGTCGTAAGATCGACAATCGTGCGGTCGAAGCTGTAAAATCGACATCCCAATGAGTTCGTCACGAAACGTCATCCCATTGGCAAGCGCAGCTCC
>DASTJU010000119.1:0-3890 GCA_035716295.1 Chthoniobacterales bacterium
CTCGGAGTTGCGATCGCGGATGTTTCCGGCAAAGGCGTTCCCGCGTCGCTCATCATGGCAATTTGTCGCAGCGTTCTGCGTAGTCAGGCAATGGGAAATCCCTCGCCGGCCGAGGTTCTCCAAAAAGTGAATCGACAACTGTATCCCGATATCAAGGAGGACATGTTTATCAGCATGGCCTACCTGGTTCTCGATCTTGTCCGCGGCGGGGTTACGCTCGCGCGCGCCGGACACGACGCCCCGCTCCTGTACAAACAGAAATCACAGACTGTCGCACCGTTGAAGACGCCGGGAATGGTCGTTGGCATTGACAGTGGAGACGTGTTCGACAGGTTAACAACGGACGTCACGGTGCCGCTCGAGTGCAATGATTGCATCCTTCTTTACACGGATGGAATCACCGAGGCCCTCGATAATGAAGGGAACGAATTTGGATTGGAACGAACGATTGCTTCGGTTCAGTCCAGCGCAAAAGAGGGAGCGCAGGCGATGGTCACACGGTTGATCGATGATCTGCGAAACTTTGTCGGTTCGACTCCGCAGAACGACGACATCACCATGATTGCGATCCGAAAAACATGAAAAAAATTCCAGTAACCGAATCCGACGAGCTGAAGAAGCAGCTGGACGCGGAACAAACTGACGGGGACGATCCGGTCGCTGGTTTGCAGGCGGATCTGGACCGGTTTCGCGATCTGGCGATGCGGAGCCAGGCCGACTTTGAAAATTACAAGAGACGGAGCGCCCGCGAAAAAGAAGAGGCGATAAAATATGCCAACACCAGCCTTCTCGAAAAACTCGTGTCGATTGTCGATCACTTCGAACTTGGTTTGGACGCGGCGCGCGGTGAGGGGGGTGAAAAGTCGCCGATCTATTCCGGAATGAGCCTCGTGCTAAAACAGCTTCAGGATCTGCTCGCTGAAAACGGATTGCAGCCGATCGATGCCGTTGGCCAGAAATTCGATCCGAATCTGCACGAAGCCATCGCCCACGAGCCGAGCAACGAAGTTCCCGAGGGACTTGTAACTCGCCAGACCCGCCGCGGCTATCGCTTCAAAGATCGGTTGCTCCGACCCTCCGCTGTAGTCGTCTCGAGCGGGCCGGCAAAATAACTGCTCTAGTTGTCTTCCGAGCGGAGTCGAGGAATCTGTTCACTGTTTAATCATTGATGGCGACAATAAAAAAACGCGATTACTACGAAGTTCTCGGAATCAGCCGCGGTACGTCTGAAGAAGAGGTCAAACGCGCCTATCGCAAGCTCGCGGTTAAATTTCATCCGGACAAGAACCCGGACGATCCGCACGCGGAAGAGAAATTCAAAGAGCTGGGCGAGGCCTATGACGTCCTGATGGATGCGGACAAACGTGCCGCTTACGATCGCTTCGGTCACGCTGCGTTTGAACAGGGCGGCGGTTTTCGCGGTGGGTTTCACGATCCGTTCGATATCTTCCGAGAAGTTTTCGGCGGGGGAGGCGGAATTGGCGGCGGCATTTTCGAAACATTCTTCGGCGGAGTCGCAGGTCACGCGGAAGATCGACAACGTGGCGCGGACTTGCGATACGACATGCAAATCACGCTTGAGGAAGCCGCGTTTGGGGCTGAAAAAGAAATTGAAGTTCGAAAACTCGATGCCTGCGCCAAATGCGGCGGAAATGGAGCGGAGCCCGGATCGCGCAGCGTCAATTGTCCTGTTTGTGGCGGTCGAGGCCAGGTGATCAGCTCCCGCGGATTTTTCCAAGTGTCGCAGACCTGTCCGCGTTGTAGCGGCGTCGGTCACATTGTCGAAAAGCCATGTCGCGAATGCGATGGCGAAGGCCGGCTCGAACGTTCGACCCGCGTTAAGTTGAAGATTCCGGCCGGAATTGCCGACGGATCGCGGCTTCGTTCACCGCGCAACGGCGAAGCTGGCATTCGCGGCGGGCCACAGGGCGATCTTTACGTCGTCATCCACCTTCAGGAGCACAAGATTTTCCAACGCGACGGAGACAATCTCTACTGCGAAGTGCCGATTCCATTTTCGCTGGCTACGCTGGGCGGCGAAGTGCCCGTGCCGACGTTGGAGGGGAAAGCCAATCTGAAAATTCCTACGGGGACGCAAAGCGGTCAGATGTTTAAGCTCCGTAGTAAAGGCATAGTTCACGTCAACGGGCGCGAGCGCGGCGATCTTCTTGTCCGCGTCATGGTGGAAGTCCCGACGCGACTCAACGCCGAGCAGCGTGCGAAGCTGCAGGAGTTTGCCGATTTGTGCGGAGAAGAAAACACGCCGCTCCGAAAAAGCTTTTTTGAGCGGGCGAAAGAATTCTTTCACTAACGCGCGGTTGGACCGAATCCGGTTCTGCACCGCGACTTGCTTTTGTTTTTCGGTTCGATAAAACGGCGCGATGGGCGATCAAACAAATCCGCCACCGTTGCCGGCAGGTTCCCCGAGCACACCACGAATCGCGCCGATGGCCATTTGCAGTGTCGTGCTTGCGGTTCTGTCGTTTCTCTGTCTTCCGATTATTCCCGTAATTCCCGCCATTGTTTGCGGTCACATCGCGTGGTCCAAGATTCGGAAATCTGGCGGCGCGCTGCACGGAAAAGGAATTGCCATCGTCGGACTCATCGTGGGGTATCTCGCGGTTCCATGGGCTGTCCTGCAGATCTGGTTTCTGGCAGGCATGATCCAGGGCGAGCGTGGTCGCTTGCACGATCTCGCAGTCAAACGGCAACAGATTGTCTCTGAGGATGGCAAATTGAGCGTCACCGCTTCCGGCTTTTGGATGAAAATGCCAAATCTAAACACGCGCGCCACGCTCCAGGTCGGTTACAAGGACAAGGAATTGTATCTGATCGTGATTACCGATCCGAAATCGACTGTGCCAAACATGACGTTGGAGCAACATCATGAGCTGACGCGGGATCGGATGATGGAGAAAATGAAGGATGCATCGGCGACCGCGCCTGTTCCATTGACCATTGATGGTCATCCCGCTTTACAAGATGAAGTGAGTGGGAAGCCCAGTGGAACCAACATCGTTTATCTGCACACCACCGTGGATGAAGGCGACGATTTTCAACAAATCCTGGCTTGGACGCTGAAGTCGCGCTGGCAAAAACAAAACCCAGAGTTACGCGAGGCTACGAATAGCTTTCACAGCGAGAAATAAAGACGCTCGATCGACACGCCAAGGTCGAAGGTCGTGGTTTGTTAACTTGTAGAACGCGGCGCACCCCCGAAGAGCGATTCGTTTATATGAAGGACGAAACCAAAATCAGCCGCGACCGCATGATTGATCTGCTCAACGAAGATCTCTCGCGCGAGTATCAAGCCATTATCGCCTACACAATTTACAGCCAGACCCTGAAAGGGGCGGAGTACAATCACATTGCCCAAGAGCTTGAGAAACATGCTGGCGAAGAATTATCGCATGCGCTCAAGATCGCGAAGCAGATCGACTATTTTAACGGCGCGCCGACGAATAAGGCGAAGGAAGTAAAGGTTTCAGACAAACCAAAAGAGATGCTGCGGTTCGATCTCGAAAACGAACGACAGACGCTGATGAATTATCGCCAGCGCATTCGTCAGGCCGACGCCATGGGCGAATTCGCACTGGGCGAAGTATTGCGAGAGATCATCGCGCAGGAACAGGAACATTTGCAGGACCTGGCCGACGCTCTTGGCATCGACACGCCCAAAATCGAATAGCGGCGATAGGAATGTTTGATGTTTGCGGTTCGATGTTTGATGTAATCAGACATCGACATGCATCGTTTTTACATTGCGCCCGAAAATTGGAACCCTGATGCGTTAAAACTTTCGGATTCGGAAGCGCATCATGCCCGGGATGTTTTGCGGATGAAGCGCGGAGATCGCACAGTTCTCTTCAACGGCCGCGGCCGCGAGATCA
>DASTJU010000120.1:0-2688 GCA_035716295.1 Chthoniobacterales bacterium
GGCTTCATATTCGACCATGAGTTCCAATGGATGGCTGCCAAAGGTTATGTAGTGCTATATCCTAACCCGCGCGGCAGCACGACCTATGGCCAGGAGTTCGGCAACATCATTCAGTACAATTATCCCGGTGATGACTACAAAGACTTGATGACCGGCGTCGATGAAGTCATCAAACGCGGCTACATCGACGAGAAAAAACTCGGCGTTACTGGCGGGAGCGGCGGCGGGCTGCTCACTAACTGGGTCGTCGGACACACAACTCGGTTTGCGGCTGCGGTTGCGCAACGCGACATCGCGAGCTGGGCGCATTGGTGGTACACGGCGGACTTCACTTTGTTTCAGCCGGCCTGGTTCAAAGGACCGCCGTTCGATCAGGAAGAGGATTTTAAAGCGCGCTCGCCGATCACTTACATCAAAGAAGTGAAGACGCCGATGATGTTTATTTTGGGCGAAGCCGATTATCGCACGCCGCCCGGCGCCGGTGGCGAAGAAATGTTCCGGGCGCTCAAGTTTCGGAAAATCCCGACCGTGATGGTGCGGTTCCCGAACGAATCGCATGAGCTCTCGCGATCCGGCCAGCCGTGGCATCGGGTCGAGCGTTTACAAAATATTGTCGGTTGGTTCGACCACTGGTTGCTCGGAATGGCCAAGCCGGAATACGAAGTGGCCCCGAAAGAAGAAGTGCCGCTCAAGCGGGAAAGCACCGAAGAAAAACCGGCCAAGCCGCCGAGATAGGTCCGAGCCGGACTGGCGGCTTGCAGCCGATCGAGCGCCTGTAGCCGAGAAATTTTTGGGACGACATCCGCCGACGCCAAGGCTTTGGCGTGACAGGCGGAGATCGTCGCTCCATTATTCCTAAATGGCTTCTTCGTCGCTCTGGCAGCGGTTCCAGCAATACTTCCTACGCTACGACGATCTCGGTTTTACGATCGACATCAGCCGGATGAAATTTCCAGACGATTTCTTCAACAAGATGGGACCGAAGATCGATAAGGCGTTCGCTGCGATGCGCGACCTGGAAGCGGGCGGAATTGCGAATCCCGACGAGAAACGAATGGTCGGCCATTACTGGCTGCGCAAACCGGCGCTCGCTCCGAATGCGGAATTGCGCGCCGAGATCGAAAACACAAACGCCCGGATCAAAGCGTTCGCGGCTGATGTTCATAGTGGCAAAGTTAAAGGCGGTCGCGGCGAAAAATTTCAACACCTGCTCTCGATTGGGATCGGCGGCTCAGCGCTCGGACCGCAATTCATCGCCGAAGCACTCGGGACAGCGAAGGACCCATTGGACATTTACTTTTTCGATAACACCGATCCCGACGGCTTCGACCGCGTGCTCGATAAGATCGATCCGCCTTCGCCTGGCTCCGGCGTGGCAGGCAACGAGCTCGCGAGAACAATCGTCGTGGTCATCTCGAAATCCGGCGGAACAAAGGAAACGCATAATGGAATGTTGGAAGCGGAAGCGCGATTCAAAGCTGCCGGCTTGGATTTTGCGAAACACGCGGTCGCGATCACGGGCGTCGGCAGCGATCTGGACAAGCAGGCGGAGAAAAACGGTTGGATTGCACGCTTTCCAATGTGGGACTGGGTCGGTGGACGCACCTCGGTGATGAGCGCGGTCGGACTGGTGCCGATGGCATTGGAAGGTTTCGACATCGACAATTTCCTGTCCGGCGCCGCGGCGATGGACGAGCGGACGCGAGCAAACGATTTTCGGCAGAACGCCGCGATGCTGCTCGCTTTGATGTGGTTTTATGCCGGCAACGGTCGGGGAGAAAAAGACATGGTAGTGCTGCCGTATAAAGACCGATTGCTCCTCTTCAGCCGATATCTCCAGCAGCTGGTGATGGAATCGTTAGGCAAAGAGAAAGATCTCGACGGCAAAGTCGTGAATCAAGGAATCGCCGTTTACGGGAATAAAGGTTCGACCGATCAACACGCTTACGTGCAACAATTGCGCGACGGTGTTTTGAATTTCTTCCTGACATTCATTGAAGTGGCGAAGGATCGCAATCATCCCGCGTTCGAAGTGGAGAGCGGCGTGACCAGCGGCGATTATCTGCACGGATTTCTGCGCGGCACGCGTGCGGCGCTTTATGAAAAGGAACGTGAATCGATCACGGTGAGCATTCCGGATGCGGATGCGTTCAACATCGGCGCATTGATTGCGCTCTACGAACGCGCGGTCGGCTTCTACGGTTCACTGGTTAACGTCAACGCCTATCATCAACCGGGAGTGGAAGCCGGAAAGAAGGCGGCGACGCGTTTGCTCCAGTTACAAGATGGCGTTCGTAAAAAACTTTCGCGTGGGACCGGAAAGACATCGGAGGAAATTGCGCGCGCGATCGATGCCGACCCGGAAGATGTTTTTCACGTGCTGCAACATCTTGCGAGCAACGATTCGCGTGTTCGGGTTGCGAAGGGTGAAGAACCGTCGGACGACAAGTTTTCCCTCAATGAATAGCATTTGCGCGATGTCGCGCTGAATATGTCCAGACCCACGGAGCGGCCAGAAAACAACTCGCCGGGCGTGCCATGGGTGGACATGGTCAATTTTGTCCGGCAACTGAGCCACGACCTTCGAAACAATTTGAACGCGGTCGAGTTGCAATCGGCCTATCTCGCGGAGCTGGCCGAGGAAGGGGAAATGAAGACCGAGGTTCAACGGCTGCGCGAAATGGTTTC
>DASTJU010000121.1:0-3802 GCA_035716295.1 Chthoniobacterales bacterium
ACAAGAAATGGCACGGCGGCCAACGCGCCGACCGACATCAAGGCGATCGCGGCAGTCTGTCGGACCGGGCGTTTGATTTTGTCCGCGACGAGCATGCCAATCCCAAGTCCGAATGCGGTCCGCGTCAACGTGAGCAAATTATCCAGCGGAATCTGTTCGGCCGTTTTTGGAATGGATACCGACAGGGACATCGGCTACTTATAAGTCCCGTTCGCGAAAAAGAAATGGGAAATCTCCGTTCTGGTGTGATCTCCGCTATTGGCAGTTTCTGACATGTCGAAACCGATTTATGCGCTCATTCTCGCCGGCGGCAGCGGCGAGCGTTTCTGGCCGTTGAGCCGGCGTAATCGTCCGAAGCAATTGCTCCGGCTCGTTTCCGAGCGAACTTTACTCGAGGAAACAATCGCACGACTGGACGGCTTCGTGCCGAGCGAGCGCATTCTTATTCTGACAAACGTCGAACAGGAAAAAGCTGTTCGCGATTTGCTGAAAGATTTTCCGAAACAAAATATTATTGCCGAACCCGCCAAACGCGACACCGCCGCGGCGGTCGCGCTCGGCGCAGGCTGGGTCGCAGCTCGAGATCATTCGGCGACGATGCTGGCATTTCCGGCGGATCACG
The DNA here is from genome assembly GCA_035716295.1 of Chthoniobacterales bacterium. Taxonomy (GTDB): domain Bacteria; phylum Verrucomicrobiota; class Verrucomicrobiia; order Chthoniobacterales; family UBA10450; genus AV40. The sequence goes on from DASTJU010000121.1 coordinate 623, forward strand.
TGATTGCCGATCGTGCTGCGTTTCAAGAAACAATGAAAACCGCAGCTGCAGCCGCGGAAGAAACGGGCGCGCTCGTAACCATTGGAATTAAACCGACCTGGGCCTGTCCAGGTTTCGGTTATATCGAGCAAGGCGAACCAGTGCGGTTGCACGGCGACGGAAAAATCGCTGTTCACCGCGTCATTCGGTTTCGCGAAAAGCCGAATGTCGATCTGGCCGAGTCCTTTATCCGAAAAGGAAATTTTCGCTGGAACGCGGGAATGTTTGTCTGGTCGGTGCCAACGGTTTTGAGTGAATTCAATCGGCACGCACCGGAGTTGGCCGACTTCATCTCGCAAGTCCGGTCGTCGAAAGATGTCGACAAGGTTCTGCATGAGCGTTTCGCGAAACTGCCGCGCATTTCCTTCGATTACGCGATCATGGAAAAGGCCGATCGCGTTTTGGTGGTCGAAGCGAGTTTCGATTGGGACGACGTCGGCAGTTGGCAGGCGGTCGCGCGCTATTTCAAAAACGACGAACACGGTAACGCAGCCAACACCGCGTTGATCGCGCTCGATTCCAGCGACAACGTTATTTTCAACGACGGCGAAACAACCGTGGCGCTGCTCGGCGTGCACAACCTGATCGTGGTGCGCACGGCCGACGCAATTTTGATCTGCCACCGGCACCAGGCCGAGAAGATCAAAAATCTCGTCGGTAAGTTGCCGCCGGAGCTGCAGTAATTTCGGCGCCGCGAAAATGAATCCAATTTTGGGGATCGATTTCGGTCGAGCACGAATTGGAGTGGCAATTTCAGATGAACTGCGTCTGCTGGCGCACCCGCTCGAAACGATTCCGGCGAACAAAGACGCCGGGAAGCGAATTGCGGAGATCGTTCGAGAGCGAAAGATCGACAAAGTTGTCGTCGGTATTCCGCGACGGATGAGCGGCGAAATTGGCACAGCCGCGAACGAAGCGTTGGAATTCGCGGCCAAACTTCGCGCCCTGCTGCCGTGCACAGTTGAAACTTGGGACGAACGCCTAACAACTGTTGCTGCAAATCGTGCCCTCCGAGATGCCGGAAAAAAAACACGCCAGACGCGAAAGTTTGTCGATCAAGTCGCAGCCCAAATGATTTTGCAGGGCTATCTCGACCGCGAAAGCGCGGCCATGTCGGAAAAAGAGATTCGAGGCTGATCGAAATGTCGTCGCGGCTTAAGTTAACCGTTGCTTACGACGGCGCCGCCTTCGCCGGCTGGCAGAGCCAGGCACATCGCAACACCGTTCAAGATGAATTGGAACGTGCGCTTCAGAAGATCAGCGGCCATCGCATTCGAGTTCACGGCGCCGGGCGCACCGATGCAGGTGTTCACGCGCTTGCTCAATGCGCGCATGTCGATCTTCCGGATAAACGGATGTCGATTGAGCGCTGGAGAAACGCACTCAATGCAGTCTTGCCGGCCGCTGTCCGCATTTTGCGTTGCCAGCGCGTGTCGCAAGAGTTTCACGCGCGCTTTTCCGCGACCGGAAAACTTTATCGTTACCGAATTTGGGCGGCGCCAATTTTACCGCCGCTCGAGCTCGGCCGCGCGTGGCACATTTCCTCGCCGCTCGCTGGCGACCTTCTGAAGGCTGCCGGACAAAAATTTATCGGCAGACACGATTTCGCGGCGTTCGCAGCGAATCGCGGCAAAAAAGAAAAGGACACGTTCCGCACGATTTCGTCGGTTCGTATTCGGCGAAGCGCGCCGCGGATCACCATTGATGTCGCGGGCGACGGTTTTCTTTACAAAATGGTCCGCCTGATGGTCGGCGAGATGACACGTGTCGCGCTCGGCAAAATAGACGTGAGTGAAATCGCCTCACGACTTAAGTCGGGGCACGCCGATGGCTCTCGGTTTGTCGCGCCGGCAGAGGGTTTGTACTTAGTGAAGATCTGGTACTAACTTTGCTTTGGAGGTCGGCTGGCACCGGCCGGCATGGAAGAAGTCGTGGTGGCAGGGGAGCTGCTTTATTGCATTTATGGTAGATCCGTCGGCCGACGCCTCCGTACCAATAGACGTCAAAGTAGACGTTAAAGTCCGCCGACGGTCGATCTTCGGCCGCATCGGCGATTCGCTTTTTAGCCAGCGCCATTTTCATCTAAAACTACTGTCCGGAACGACGGTCGGCGTCGCGGTTATAATCTTCCTGGTCGGCGCTTTTCTGCTCGTGACCTTACGCAACCATTACCAGGACTCGCTCCGTACTCACACCATCGAAGTGATACGGCTCAGCAGCTTGGTCGAGAACGACATCGCCGGTTTGGAAAGCAGTCATCGCGGTTATCTCTTGAGCGGCAGCGACGACTTCATCGCGCCGTTTGAAAAAAAGCGCGACCTTATTAAACACCGGATTGAAGATTTGACCGCGCTGATTCTGGATACACCGCGGCAACGCAAACGCGTAATCAAAGTCCAGGAAGTCGTTCAAAAATGGCTCGACAGCGTTGCGACTCCGGAAATGAGCGCGCGGCGAGCGAAAGGCGCCATGCCTACCAGAGCCGAGACCAACGGCACCGGCTCTTTCGCGCTTGGCAACTCTCTCCTCGATCAGGCGCGCGAAGTCCTCCAATCGTTGCAGGACGAAGAGCAGATCGTGCTCAACCAGCGCATGCACGATCAGGAATGGGCAACGCAATCGGCGCAGATATTGAATTTTCTGCCAAAACTGGATCGTTCGGTCGTGGAAATGGAAAAGGAGAAACGTGGCTACCTGTTAACCGGTGAGAACAGTTTCTTTGAAGCCTACAAACGCGCGACTGCAGACTTCTACACCTACAACGGTTACCTCTCGATTTTGGTCGCGAATTCTCCAGCCCAAGCTCAATTGCTGGCCGAAATCCGTTCGAACGTGGAAAGGTGGATCGGCAAATCTGCCACTCCGCAAATCGACGCCAAGCGGGCCGGCAAAGATGTCGACGCCCTGGCGTTGATTGGAATAGGCGACACGATGATGGGCGCTATCCGCCAAAAGCTGACAGATTTCGAGAAGAACGAGCTCAATCTTTATGAACTGCGCGCAAGTTCAGCCACTCGCCAGAGAATTTATCGGACGTCCGCTTTGGCATTCGTGGCCCTGTTCGCCGTCTGCCTGCTCGTTGCTTCCAACAGTTACAGTTTCGTTCTCGTGCGACGCCAGCTTTCGGAGCTGGAAGGCGCC
>DASTJU010000122.1:0-3597 GCA_035716295.1 Chthoniobacterales bacterium
GCCGTAATCAACGGTCAGCTTGCCGCCTCCGTGCTGGGTGTAAATTTCTACAAAGCGGTGGCCGAATCGAACATCGCGCCAGTTGTAGTCCTGTTGGGTCTGCACGGCAGCGGCAATCACTGGATCGATCCCGACCACCGACACAAAGAAAAGCGCGCGCTCCGTCTCGAGTGATTCCGGAGTTGAACCGTAAAGCGGACTGCTTTCGTCGATTTCATGTCGCAGGGTGAGCGCCGCCGGGAAGATCGTCATCTGATCGAAATGCAGTTTTAGATCGTGGAAGTACCGGAAATCCCCCCCTTCGACCAATTGCTGGTCGCGCGTGTACATGATCCGAAACTTCGCTTCGACCATGCTGTGATGGTTCTCGTTACCGATCCGCACCATCAATGTCGGCTTTCCATTTAATGGCCCGATCACAATTGATCTACTGAAGAGAACGCGCGCAATCGGCCGCGCGAACCGGACGAAAATCAGGCCCGTCATGACCGCGATCAAGAATATTCCGGTCATGATCTCGACGGTGCTGACCATGTGCCCATAAAGGGTTTGCGGGTACATGTGGCCGTAGCCAACAGTGGCCAGCGTTTGGACGCTGAAGAAGAAACAATCGAGAAACCAACTGGTGCTGGTTCTTCCGGCAACGCTGTTCGGATCGACACTGTAGAGGACGGCGAAAACAAGGTTAAGGCCGATGTAAACAGCGCTGACAAACAGGGCGAACTGTGGCCAGCTCAATCCGAGCAGCCACCGGTAAATATCCCGCCACTGCCAGGCGTCGGTGTTGACTTTGACGAACTCGACCTGCCCAGACCGAATTGAAACTTCATTGCGGCGGCTTCTCCTATGACGAACTTGTTGGGGCACGAACCAATGTAGCAATGTGGCCGTTCAAGAAAACGAAATTAGCGAGGGCGGACGAGTTCCCGGCCGTGGTTGATGCGCTTGGCGATCGGCTGCGAAGCGCCGGCTTTGTGGTGGAGGCTGATCGATTTTACTACTTGATGCACGAATTTGTCGTCACGACATCGAATGAACTGTATGGCGAGATGCATCGCGCGTTAAAAAAGCTCGATCACGAGCACCGCGCTCTGCCGCACGATATCGCGGCCGAGATCCGGCGGTTGATCAAGAGCATCGACCACATCTGCCGCTGACGATGATTGCGCAAAGTTTTGATTGACCGGGCAGCGATTAAGGGGCTGCATGTCGATTCATGTTTAAACGAATTCTAAAGTGGTTTTTTTCGATCGTCCTCATCGCCGTAGTCGTGCTGGCGATTTTCCTGATCAATCTCATTTGGTTCCGGCCGTGGAGCCTGAATCTTTTCTACGACAAAGTCTTCGCTGAAGTCATTTTCAGCGAACCGGAGCTGCTGTCTCAGCTTGGATTGGTGGAGCAATTCGGAATCACCGGTCATAACGCCAAACTGAGTGATGAATCGCCGGCGCATCAGCAAATGGTAATCGACCGTTGGAAAAAAGATCTCAATCAGCTCCATGAGTATCCGTTAGATCGACAGTCGCCGTCGCAAAAGCTGTCTACCCATGTGCTCGATTGGTTCGTCAAGGACCAGGTCGAAGGCGAAAAATGGCAGTGGCACAATTATCCGGTCAATCAGCTCTTTGGTGTTCAAAACCAATATCCCTCATTCATGGCGAACACCCACCGGCTCTTCGACGCGCGCGATTGCGAGTATTACATCAAGCGCCTCGACGCGTTGCCGAAGAAGTTCGACCAAACACTCGAAGGCGTGAGGCTTCGGGAACAGAAGCAAATCATTCCGCCCCGCTTTGTTGTTGAAGAGGTGCTCAAGGAAATGACCGACTTCATCGCCAAGCCAGCCGCCGACAATGTTCTGGCGACGTCATTCAAAACCCGCGCGGCCAAGATCGACAAGTTGAACGATCAACAGCGCACGGATTTCCAGAAGCGGGTGGAAACGGAAATCACCAACCAGGTTTATCCGGCTTATCAAAAGTTGATCGCTTATTTTAAGGAACTGCTCCCGAAAACAACGACCGACGATGGCGTTTGGAAATTGCCGGACGGTGACGCGTTTTATGCGTATGCGCTTCATGACAATACGACGACAAACATGCCGCCGAACGAAGTGCATGAGCTCGGTTTGCGCGAAGTGACGCGGATCGAGGGCGAGATGCGCGCGCTGCTCGACGCGAATGGTTTTGCCGGTCAGCCGATCGGCCCGGCCATGGACAAACTCGGCAAGGATCCGCGTTTTCTCTATTCGAACGACGACAAAGGCCGCGACGAGGCGCTCGCGGAATTTAAGCGTTTGATCGACAACGCGGTTACAGAGTCCAAGAAAAATCTGTTTCTGACGGCGCCGAAGGCGCAGATCGACATCCGGCGGGTCGAACCATTCAAGGAAGCGACCGCGCCGGGCGCATATTATCAAGGCGGCGCGATGGACGGATCGCGTCCCGGAATTTTCTTCGCCAACCTGCGCGACATGAACGAGGTGCCGAAATGGAGCATGCCGACACTCGCCTATCATGAAGGCGTACCCGGACATCACTGGCAGATTTCAATCGCACAGGAACTCAAAGGCCTGCCGCAATTTCGCAAAGTGATTCCGTTCACCGCTTATGCCGAGGGCTGGGCGCTGTATTGCGAGTGGCTGGCGAAGCAGGCCGGCTGGTACGACAAAGATCCGTTCGGCGATCTTGGACGTTTGCGCGACGAACTTTTTCGCGCGGTGCGATTGGTGGTCGACACCGGAATTCACGCCAAACATTGGACACGCGACCAAGCGATCACCTACATGCGCGACAAAACCGGCATGGGCGAAAAAGAAGTGAAGTCGGAGATCGAGCGTTACATCGTCGCGCCCGGCCAGGCCTGCGCTTACAAGGTTGGGATGTTGAAGATCCAGGAACTGCGTTCGCGTGCGCAACAGGAGCTCGGCGATAAATTCGATCAACGCGAATTTCACGAAACCGTGCTGAAGAACGGTTCCCTCCCGCTCGAGATTCTCGAGGAACAGGTCAACGATTACATTCAGAAGAAGAAGGCGTAACCGCGGATGACGCGGATCAAGCGGATCCGAAGCAAAAACGCAGAGCTATTTGATTTCCTCTCCCCTTTGGTAAAGGGAGAGGAGTAAGGTGAGGGATTGCTTCTCATCTTGAACGATTGAACCGGTCCCCTCACCTCAATCCTCTCCCTGCAAGCGGGGAGAGGCGAAATAAATTCACGGCATGCGAAAAATTCTGATCCTCCTGCTGATCATCATCGCTTTAGCCGGCGTGTGGTTGTGGCGCGGGCGTGAGTTGTCGATGCTGATCGATCGATTCAAGACGATCGAAACGTCAACACAGCCAATCAAGTCGATCAGTTACGAAGGCACTGGAACGGGCGGGGTGCTGCGCGCCGGCGATGTTGCTTTGAGTCTGAACGAGACGCAGCTCGGCAGTCCACTGCCGAATGTTGGATCCACAAAAGACGGACAGCTTGCTTTGTCGTTTGGCGGCAAAGTCTTTTCGTTTGGACCTGCCTCGTCCGACCCGGACCATCTCGTCGCCAATGCCCCGAGCGACGACATCGCCACGCTTTCAATCCAACAGAGCGCCGTGA
>DASTJU010000123.1:0-4443 GCA_035716295.1 Chthoniobacterales bacterium
TTCAGCGCGCGCAAATCCTCGCGCGGCTCGTCAAAGCTGCAGCTGCCGAACGAAGTCACGAATTTTCGGCGCGCTTTAATCCGATCAAGAGTGATTTCGTAATCATGCCAGGCAAAGACTGTGTCATGGAATTCAAATGAACTCGAACGTTGGTCCTCGAGCATCTCAACCGTTTGCGCTTCATCCCAGTGATGCTCGGCTGAAAGAACACCGGCCCCGAGCACATTCAAAAATCCGTGCATCTCGGTTTTCACTTCATCGCGAAATTGCCGGATCGGATGATGCAGGCCGGCGGTGAATTTGATTGGGACATGGTGCTTTGTTGAAGCAAGGATTGCCCGCGCGATCTGCACCGAGTTCGGAAAGGAATCCACTGTCACGCCGCCAGTGCGCAGTTTGTAGCCGAACGCCGGCTGTTTCGCGCGCGCGAGCAAGGCAATTGTTTGCTCTGCCGATTCGGCCGGCGTTTCCCAGAAAGCTTGCAACTTCAAATCACTGAGCAAACCGGCCGCCTCATTCAGTTTCGCAAGATCGACATCCGCAGGAGCGAGCATTTCGAGTTGAATGACGGTGACACGATCGACATGCTGCTTTTGAAACGAACGGATTATTTCGGCGGCGTTCTTCAGCTCGTTGAAAAAATCTTTGGCATTTTCAGTCTTCGCGCCTAAAGCGGAAGCGCGCAGCGGATGTTGCTTGTCGAATTGCGAGATAAACTCCGCCGCGTCGCCAAATTTCGCGATTGGCAAGACAAACGCCGACAACATCCAGGAATCATTTGAGCGAACATACTCCGCCTGGTTCTTGAGCGCCGGTCCGAGCTCGAGGCTGCAGGGCGGAAACATTCCCGCGTAATCAATCGAGCGGTTTAGCAGAGCCCGCAGAGATGCCGCAGCCATGGAATCAATTCAGCGCAGAATTTTCTTTGGCGTCAATCGTTAGATGGCCCCGCCTTACGGGAAAAGGCCGCGCACTTTTTTCGCCTTCATCACCCGTTCAACGCCGATCGCCATGGCGGCGGTGCGGTGGGAAATCTTGTGCGCTTTCGCGCGTTTAATCACTTGCGTAAACGAATGTTCCAGAATCCGGAAAAGCTTGTCGGTCACTTCGGTTTCGGACCACATGAACGCCTGCAGACCCTGAACCCATTCAAAATAGGAAACAATCACGCCGCCCGCGTTACACAAAATATCAGGGATGACAAAAATCTCTTCCCAGCGTTTCTCCAAAATTAAATCGGCCTCCGGTGAGGTTGGACCGTTCGCGCCTTCCGCGAGAACCCGGCACTTCAGCTTGTCCGCGTTGGTTCCGTTAATCACGCGATCAACCGCGCAAGGCGCGAGAATATCGCACGGCATGGTGAGGAGATCTTTTGGATCGACATGATCGGCTTCGTGAAACGCGCGGAGGTTTCCCTTCTTCAGAACGTGCTGTTCCGCCGCCTGGACGTCGATTCCTTTCGGATTGTAGATGGCGGCATAGGCGTCACTGATGCCGATGATTTTGACGCCACTTTTGTAAGCAAGTGAAAGCGCCGCGACCGCGCCGACGTTCCCAAAACCCTGCACAATGGCGGTGCATTTTTCGGCGTCGATCTTCAACATGTCCAACGCGCGCTCGATTAGATAAACGACACCGCGGCCGGTTGATTCCCGACGGCCTTCGGTGCCGCCAATGGAGACGGGCTTGCCCGTGACAATCTCGTTCACGGAATATCCGTGATAAACCGAATACGTGTCCATGAACCAGGCCATCACTTGTTCGTTTGTGCCCATGTCAGGGCCCATCACATCGGTGTGCGGTCCCACAAACGAAATCATCTCCTGCATGTAGCGACGGGACACCGCTTCGAGCTCGGTGCGCGATAATTTCGACGGATCGCAGGCCACGCCGCCTTTCGCGCCACCGTAGGGTAAATTTGTGAGCGCGCATTTCCAACTCATCCACATCGCGAGCGCCGCCGTTTCACCCATCGACAACGACGGGGCGAATCGCGTCCCACCTTTGGTTGGACCCAGCGTGAGATGGTGTTGGACCCGATAACCCTGAAACGTTTTCGTGCTACCATCGTCCATGTGCACCGGCAGCGTGACCGCAATCGCGCGCTTGGGATACATCAGTCGCTCGCGATCGTTTTTGTCGATGCTGAGATAATCGGCAATGACCTGGAACTGGTCACAGGCCATTTTAAAAATTTCGTCGTCGTAAATCGTCATGAAACGAACAGCGGGTATCCGCCAGAAAAGTGCAGATGCTATTTGCGCCGGAAAAACCTCGCGTCAAATGCAAAGCGGCGCAAGATCGACAATCCCCTCGGAATTCGTAACGTCTCCGCCGACCCATGAAAATTGAAACCCTCGCCGTGCATGCCGGCCATCGGATTGACCCCGCAACCGGCGCAGTCTCAGCGCCGATTCATCTTTCCACCACTTTCGAACGCGACGTGGAAGGGACTTACTCGCGCGGATTCATGTATACGCGCAACAACAATCCGAATCGTCAGGCGCTGGAAGAGGGAATCAGCGCGCTCGAAGGCGGCACGGCTGCGGCCGCATTCGCTTCCGGAACCGGCGCAACCGGAGCAATCTTTCAGGCGCTAGCGCCGGGTGATCACGTGCTTGCCCACATCGACGCCTACTACGGCACGTCGCGCTTGCTTCGCGAAATTTTCCTGCGCTGGGGACTTGAAGCCGATTTCATCGACATGAGCGACCTGTCGGCGGTGAAAAAGGCGCTCCGCCCGAAAACAAAAATTGCCTGGATGGAAACGCCCTCCAATCCGCTGCTCAAAATTGTCGATCTTGCGGAGATCTCAAAAATTGTGCACGACGCCGGCGCGCTCTGCGTTTGCGACAATACCTGGGCGCCTATTCTTCAGCGGCCGTTCGATCTCGGCGCCGATTTTATTCTTCACTCAACGACAAAATATTTTGGCGGCCATTGCGATGTTCTCGGTGGAATCGTGATCGCGAAAAGCGACGGCGATCTTTTCCAGAGTATTCGCAATATTCAATATGAAGGCGGTGCGGTCCCCTCGCCCTTCGATTGCTGGTTGATCCTGCGCGGAATGCGGACGCTGCCTTGGCGGATGCGCGCGCATTCGGAAAATGCCGCGAAGGTCGCGGAGTTTCTCGCCGGCCATCGCAATGTCGAGCGCGTGCATTATCCCGGCCTGCGATCGCATCCGGGCTACAAGATCGCGCAAAAGCAGATGTCGATGTTCGGCGGAATGCTTTCGTTCGAAGTGAAAGGCGGCCGCGAACCCGCAATGAACGTCACGACCAGCGCGAAAATTTTCACGCGCGCGACTAGCCTGGGCGGCGTCGAAAGTTTAATCGAACATCGCGCGTCGATCGAAGGTCCGGGCACAACCTCACCGGAAGGCCTAATTCGATTGTCGATCGGCTTGGAGCATGCCGACGACTTGGTCGCTGATCTGGATCAAGCGCTCGGCTGATCGTTTCGCGCGAAGCGGCGACGGACAAGATCGACAATGTCGCGCACTTCGTGGACGCGCAGCAGAAACGCGCTTCCAAAAAATGCTGCGGCCGCGACGGCGATTACGACCAGCACACCGATAATCTTCTGCCACTCGGGCAATGGTGCGCCCGATTGAAAAAGAAATTTAAGCGCGAGCCAGCAAATGCCGGCAAGAAGGAGCGCCGGAATCACGAGTTTAGCCAGCAATCCCAGAATGGCGCCGGTTTCGAGCGAACCGGCATATTTTCGCATCATTATATATAGGAGCAGAAAATTCGTCAGGGCGACGAGGCTGGTCGAAAGGGCAAGGCCGCGGTGGCCGGGGCCCACTTTGAACATGAAAAACCAATTCAAAATAAAATTGATAATGATCGAGAAAATGCTGACCATCATCGGAAGGTAACGTTTATCGAGCGCGTAAAACGCCGGCGCCAAAACTTTCACCGCCGAATAGGCGGCCAATCCGATCGCATAAAATTGCAAGGCACCGGCCGTTTGTCGCGTTGCTTCAGCGGTGAAACGCCCATGCTCGTAAATCACGCTGATGATCGGTTGCGCGAGGACGATTAATCCAATCGCCGCCGGAATGGTCAGCAATGTGACAAGTCGGAGCGCGTGCGCCAGCGCGGAACGAAATGCGGGCATATCGCCGAGTGCGGCGGTGCGCGAGACCAGTGGCAACGTGACTGTTCCGACTGCGACGCCAAAAATGCCGAGCGGCAATTGCATCAATCGGAAAGCGATGTTTAACCAACTGACTGGACCATCGCCAAGTCGAGCGGCGAAACCGCTGTTGACCAGCACATTTACTTGAACGGCGCTGGCGGCGATCACAGCCGGGCCCATCAGCGTCAGCACTGTTCGCACGCCTTGATCGCGCCAGTGAAAGTCCGCGCGGTATTTACATCCGATCCTCCGCAGCGAAGGAAATTGCGCCGCCAATTGCCAAAGGCCGCCGATCAG
>DASTJU010000124.1:0-4003 GCA_035716295.1 Chthoniobacterales bacterium
ACGCGTTCGCGATTCAAGGACTTCTCGATCTTTACGAGGCCTCGTTCGACGTCGAGTGGCTGAAGTTTGCCGTCCAACTTCAGGAAACGCAGGACCGTTTGTTCTTCGACGAAAAGAGCGGCGGCTACTTCTCTACCAGTGGCAAAGACAAAAGCGTTGTTCTCCGAATGAAGGACGACAATGACAGCGCCGAACCGGCGGCGAGTTCGATCGGCGCGCTCAATCTTTTGCGGCTCGCGCAACTCCGCGACGACAAGAAACTGGACGAACGCGCTCGCAAAACAATCAACGCATTTGGGCCGACGCTTTCGCATTTCGCCAGTGCTATGCCGCAAATGCTGGTGGCGCTCGATTACTCGCTAGCGAAGCCGCGACAAATCGTTATCGCCGGTAAGAGTGACGATGAACAAACGCGAGCACTGCTCAAAGAAGTGCAGCGACATTTTCTGCCTAACAAAATCCTGATCCTGGCCGATGGCGGTGAAGGCCAGAAATTCTTTTCCGAAAAAAACGAAGCTATTCGCGCAATGTCACCCGTCGACGGGAAACCCGCCGCCTATGTCTGCGAGAATTTCACCTGTAAAGCGCCGGTAAGTGATCCGAAAACGTTAGGCAATCTACTAACTGCCCGCTAGACGCCTTCGACGAGGATCATGTTCGTCTTGGCGGTGCGATGCCGCATTTTGCGAGGTTCGCGATATTCTTCGCAATTAAGCCATTCTTTGGCTCGCTCCATCGAGTCGAACTGAAGAACGACGATACGCTTCGGGTTCCAATCGCCTTCGAGCACTTCGGCCTTGCCACCGCGGACGATATATTTGCCTCCGTGTTGATGAACGGTCGCCGCGGCTTGCTTTTTGTATTCCTCGTAGCCGACTGGATCGGTTACTTCGATTTCGACAATCACGTAGGCGGCCATAAGAAAGTAGGAAGTAGAATTAGAAAGTAGAAAACAATTCAGAAGCGCGGGCCGCCGTTTTGATCTTTCGCAGCGAGCTCGGGAATTTTTTTGCGGCGACGAAGACGGAGCCAATTGTTCCAGGTTTTGCGCAGGCTGTCACGCGGAGTGAGATATCGCTGGTTGAGCTCGTTGCTCTTCAAGATCTGGGCAAGGATTCCTTTCACCGAAAAATCATCGGTATTCAAAATAGTGTAAGCGGTGCCGACGGCCGCGGCATGATGTGCGTCGCTGGCAGCGACCATGGGCAGATTCCGGACCTGCGCGTACTTGAACGCGTATCGGTTATAGCGGCGCAGTGTGGTCGCGGCGTTAAAGACTTCGATCGCGTCAACCGGGAGCGTTTCCAGGACCGAGAAACGAATCCCGGCGCGGAAAAGATCGTAAGGGTGCGGCGGAATGGCGAGGCCGCCGCGTTGATGAATCATCTCGCAAACCTCGCGCGCCGGTTTTCCTTTCAAGTAAGGCAGCTGCGCGCCGATGCAAAGGAGGTGACCGTCGGCGGTCGTGACTTCGACTCCCGGCAAAACGAGAAAGCCGTCGACCGGCTGGCCGTCGACCCGCATCAAACCTTTTTCGAGCATGTAGGTCACCGCGTCGCAGGTGTTGTGATCGGTCATGGCAATGCCGTGCAAACCTTTCGCGCGCGCGGCCGCGATCAACTCCTCCGGGCTGGAAACTCCATCGCCGGAAAAAAGCGAATGAGTGTGGAGATCGAAATTAAACGGCATTTATTCGGGGTGGATGTCGGACTTACAAGTTTAGCGCGCGAAATATTAAACAAGTTCCTCGGCGAGCACGTCCGGCTCGGAGGCAGATTCTGAAGCCACATCGGTTGCTTGATTAAATTGCAAATCGTAAAGCCGACGATAGTACCCGGACTTTTCGAGCAGTTCGGCGTGGGTCCCGACTTCCTTAATATTGCCGCCATCGAGCACGACAATTTGGTCGGCTGACAAAATCGTGGAGAGCCGGTGCGCGATTGCGATCACGGTGCGCCCGGCGGCGAGTTTCTCGAGCGCTTTCTGGATTTGTTTCTCCGATTCGGTGTCGAGTGATGAAGTCGCTTCATCGAGAAGCAGGATGGGCGCGTTTTTAAGGAGTGCGCGGGCGATGGCGAGGCGTTGCTGTTGACCGCCGGAGATGAGGCAGCCTTTATCGCCAATAACCGTGTCGTAGCCGTCGGGTTGCGCCAGAATGAATTCGTGGGCGAAAGCAGTCTGCGCTGCCGTGTAAACTTCTTCGGCGCTAGCGTCCAGGCGTCCGAACTGGATGTTCTTGAAAATGGTGTCGTGAAACAAAAACGTTTCCTGACTAACGAGGCCGATTTGCTCGCGTAAAGATTTCTGGGTCAACGTGCGCAAATCGTGGCCGTCAACTTTCACTGCGCCTGAGACGGGATCGTACAGCCGCAAGATAAGTGATAAAATAGTGCTCTTGCCGGCCCCGCTCGCGCCAACGAGAGCGTAGGTTTTGCCGGGCTCGACCTGCAGATTGATATCGCGCACCGCGTCGGTGACACCAGTCGAGTAGCGGAAAGTTACATTTTCAAAATCGATTCGGCCCTTGGAAGAAACCAATTCAGCGGCATTGGGCGCGTCTTGCACCGCGGGCCTTGAATCGAGGATCGAGAAAATTTGCGTGGTCGCACCGAGCGAGCGTTGCATCACGATGTGAAGTTTGCTCAGCGTTTTGATCGGCTCATAAAGAATGAAAATCCCGGAGATTAGCCCGAAGAAGCGGCCGGCGGTGAGATTAGCGGCGTAAACATACAACAGCGCCAACGCGACGCCGATCGACGCAATGATTTCGACGATCGGTCCCACCGCTTCCGTCGCTTTCACCGTTCGCATCGTATTCGAGAAGGAGAGCTGTGCGCTCCGCCGAAATGATTTCTCCTGCTGATCTTCCCGTGCGAACGATTTGATCACTCGAATGCCGGCGAAACTTTCCTGCATCGTCACCGACATCAGGGCTGCGCCGCGTTGATCAAGTTGAACGGCTTGGCGCGCCCGGCGCCCAAAAATTCGAATCGGCACAATGCAAATCGGAAACAGCACCAAACTAACGACGGTGAATCTCCAATCGATCAGAAGAAGCACGATCACCGCTCCAACGATGGTGACCGGCTGCTTGAACACGTCGCTGCTCACGCTGGAGAGCGCTTGTTGCAGGCTTCGGGTATCATTTGCGATCCGCGACATCAGAAAACCGGTTTGCATCCGGTTAAAGAAATCCATCGAGTGTCGCACCACTTTGGCGAAGAGCTGATTGCGCACATCGTTCACCACTTTGTTACTGACCCAGTTCATGTAATACGCGTTGCCGTAGGAACAAAGACTTCGGATCGTCATGACCAGTGGAATGAGCAGACAAATCCAAAGGATCGAGTCGATCTTCGGACCAATGTTCAGCATTTCGCGATGGGCCATGACCATTTTCGGATTGGGTGCCGCACCGCGAAAAATGAAGTTTGAGACCTGAAGAACGGTCAATGGCAGAACCGACGTGAGGATGCCGTAAGCAATGCCGAAGGCGAGACCAAGAGCAAAGCGCGCTTTATATGGACCGGCGTAACTATAGAGCCGCCGGTACGGTTTCCATGCGGTCCGGATGGTTTCCCAGAATGAGAGTTTTACTTTGGCGCCTTCTGCCTTGCTCATAACGGTGGCGACGTTGCCGGAGCCGACAACAGCGTCTCCATAGCACCGATCACTGCCTCCGTCGAGATTTGGTTCATCGGCAACCGCGCCTGCTTGGGCACGAATTCGGTAAATGGCGCAGTCGATGTTCCCTGTAAAATCAACGCCGGACTTTCCCGCGGCCGCCAGTGAAACGGATTGGTCGGGCCAAACAGGATCACCTGCGGCGTGCGCGACGCCGACGCGAGATGCATCGGCGCCGAATCCACCGTGATCACCAAGCGCGCTCTGGCGATCAATGCCGCGAGTGTCAGCAAATCGGTTTTGCCGGAAAGATCGACAACTTGGTGATGCACTTTCGAGCTAATGTCGCCGATGTGCGTCTGTTCCAATGGCGACGATC
>DASTJU010000125.1:0-4350 GCA_035716295.1 Chthoniobacterales bacterium
GCCCCAAGGGTCCCGAAAGTCGCAGCGAAACGGCGGCTCGAGTTTTAGTTTGTATTTGCCGGTTAATTTCTTCCGGACTTCTTCGATCTGCTCTTCGTCGCGCACCATGATTCCGAAATGGCGCATGTTCGCCGGTCGCAGTTTGTCGACTTCGAAGATGGCGAGGAACTGGTGCTCCCCCAGTTTGAAAAAGGCATCGCCTTCTCCGCCGTCGAGCTTCTTAAGATTGAAGACGTCCTGATAGAGCGCGACCGCTTTATCGATGTCATCAACCTCGATCGCGACGTGATTGCATCCGTAAACTTTAACGCCCGTCCGGCTCGGACCGCTCATTTTTTTAGCCGCTCCAAAGCTTTAATCATCTCCGGGCTCCGGAGGCGAATCTCTTTCCGGTGCACGATCGCAAGTTCTTCGATCAATTTCTCGCCTTTGCCCGTAAGTCGCTGCCGGCTGCTGCTCTTCTTATATATATGAATACGTCCGCGGCAAAGTCGCACAAAGGATTGCGCGACCAAACGGAATTAAACTCGCGCGATTTAGCGCCAGCCGTGAATGATTCCGCCGATAATCACGCCGCCAATTGCACCAATAATTAGAATAGGCGCGAACGCTTTGGTAATGATCGCGGCCGGCAAACTCAACAGAACGCCGAAAAGCAGGCCGATCGCCCATCCTGGCCATCCCGGTAACTCAACACAGCCGATCACGAGTCCGATCGCAAATCGATCGATGAACGCGGCCAGTAGCGCTGCTTTCTTATCGGGAAACGGCATCGGCAACATCATTGCGACCGACACCGCGCCAAAGATTACCCCACTAATCAGCCCTGATATTACGTTAGACATAAACAGTTTGATTAGAATCGAACTGTAACCTTTGCGGCAATTTAATTTTTTGGGACGCGGCTAGGTTTTTGCTTTCTCAAAGGACATGGATCGACAAACAACCATCGATCAATTGGAGCAACTTCTTCCACTTGCAGTGCAATGGGCGGCCGAACAAGAACGCCGCGTTCTGTGCGAAGGCGTGAGCCTTTCTAAAGTCGAATTGGCCGACGCTAGAGTGATCGGTGTGTGCAATCCGGAACGAGTTCGTTTGTTGCGGGTCGACTTCATCCCAGTTCCGGTGCATCCAATGCTGCGGGCTGCGGCTGCTTCAATTAATTTTCTGACGCCCGCGCCCCGCGGTCTGGCGTTAGATTATGGAATCTTCATTCGCGCTGATTACTGGCGCGATCGTGCGCTCATTGCTCACGAGCTCGTCCACACCGCGCAGTTTCAAAGGCTCGGCGGAATCCTGCCGTTTCTGCATACTTACATCTTCCAATGTGTAACCGTAGGCTACCCGAATGCGCCTTTGGAATTGGAAGCAAGCGCGACCGCAGCGCGAATTTGCCGCTGAAAGGCGGATTATTCGTAGAACCGCTCAGTGCGAGGCATTGCTGCACGGCCCTTCCTTTTTACGTCTATGGGCGGAATAGTTTGTGCTGCAAATTCGTTGGATGTTGCCCCACAAGCCAGATCCACCTTCTCGTAAGGTCGAGGTCGATATCTCCGGAATTCTCATTCGACCGGAAGGGCTCGAGCGAAGCGTGGTAGAGAACAATACGGGGTCGGCAAACACAGTTCCTGCCGCATGGAAGCATTGGGCCATCGGCGAACGTCAGCCGCGCATTAGTTCGTCTGGATGGGTGAACATCCTGTTTGCGATCGGCTCTTGTTTGATCGGGTTTTATTGCACGATCTCCATCATCGACAGTTTCGAGCATTCCCATCGAAGAGCGCATCCGCCGGCCGAAGTCGCTTATCGACGACTGGAATTAAATGCAACGACATCGCAAGGTTTTCGGCTGGCTGCATCACGTCCCACGCCGGCAATCCAATTGGATCAAACCAAAATAAATTTATCCGACCAGGACATCGCTGATTCGAATCACACTCCAACGCTTTCGACACCTCAGCCGTTCCGCGACAACCAACCTTTCGCGTTGTTACCAAACGTCAGCGGTCCCGGAGCAGTCACAAACACTCCGACTTCCGCGCGCTCTTCGGGCGCAGCGCCGGGCAGGATGTCGCAAGAGACGAGTTCAAGTACCGAAACGGAAAACGACAATAAGCGTGTTACCCCGAAACAATCGCGCACGAGAATCATTACAAGGCATCCGCGCACGTCGACGCTTTCCTCGCGGATCAAGATCTCAAATGGCCGGCAAAGTTTTGGATCGTCACTGAATAACTCGCGGCCGACTGGAACCAGCTTGAAGTTTGGTGATCACAGTGGACAAGGACGCGGCGCACTAACGCAAAGCCCTTCGGGTCGAAGCCCAATGTCCATGCACGCGACGGCGCGGGGCATGGCCGCAATGCAAAATGATGCGCCGATGAATTGCATGCGCATGCAAAACGGAATGATTGCGCAACCAGCCGCGGGCATTGGGCTGGGCGGACTGAATGGCGCTGGTCTTGGCGGCGGTGGCCATGGCGGCGCGAATGCGCGCCGCTAACAGCTACGATCGCCGCGATTTTTTGCGGTGGCCGGTCATTTCGGCGCGGACACTGCGCGGATCGAGCCGGGTGAGATTTCTTTTCATACTCGATGTGAGCAACGAAATGTGTGGAATCTCGCAAAGATGTTCGGCGATAAACCAGACCGGCTTGTCGGTAGTCATCCAATGAAGATCGTCGAAGCGCGCAAGGTTCACCGGACGCGAGTAGCGGCGTAGGGTACGTTCGAATCGCAGATTGAAATAAATGTTGAAATAACTCATCGCCAGCTCGCGTAACGTGCGATAGACCGGCGCGCGATAACGACAACCGGTGAAGTTGGATTTCGCGACTGCCCCCCAATGTCCGCGCACTTTGAAAATCGCGACTACATGGTCGGTGTCTTGTTCCGCTTCCAAGTCGAAGATGAGCGGAGGAAAGCCGAGAACGCGCAGTGCGGCGGCGGCAAAAATTCCACCTTCCAGACAAGACGCAGTCCGTTCATGCAAAACATGTTTCGGCGAACGTGCCGTGTAACCAAGATTGTAAGGCAGCTCATCCAGGAAACGTTGCACGCCATCAGGCGCTTTTAACGCGCGGACCACGCGCAGTTCCGCGCCGCTTAAACCAAAGTCGCGCCGAGTAGATCTCGATCTTGTAATTGTCGATCTTGGCGCCAGGCGCGAAGATTTACAACCCAACCGGGTGCCGCGCTTCGAAACCTGCCGCCGGCACGCGTTCGGTTGCTTGCCAACCGGGCTGCCATCGATCGTGCGCCGTGATATAAGGTGTCGTGTCGAGCCGCAGGCCCGCAATGATCGCGTAAGTGTGGCCGTGGCGCGCGTAAATCGTGATCCATTTGCCGCGACCTCGTTCACCGAAGTTGCGGAACTCGGATGAGTTGATGGGGGACTTGAGCAGCCCGGCCGCACCGAGCGCGTAGGAGACAGTTCCCGAGCAATCGTAACCGCGATCGGCAAACGATTTGTGACCGCCGCCGAAAACGTATGGCTTGCGGTGAAGTTGGTTCGCCGCCCAGATGGCCCGCTTCACTGCGAGTGGCGCGCCTTCCGGCGCTGCGGCCTGACCAAAACGAAGACGAGCGCGCGTTCCGGGCACGGTTGGACCGGAAGCCGGGAAAGGATTCGCGTTCGCGGATGATACGATTGCGGCCAAAGCTGCCGCGCAAACTAGGATTTTGGGGCTCAGGGGATACACAGACGGTTTCGGAGCGTGTCCTATGCCACAAGAACCGGCTTTGCCAAGAAAAAAAGCTATTTGGCCGAACTTTTTGGAAACTTTTTCGACGCCTCTTGCGATGTTGTTTCCGAATGTTTTATGCTTTAAATATCGCCCGGCGGCCGTAATTACCCGGCCGACGGCCAAGAGTATGCCCCAACTCGATTTCCGCGAAGCGCTCTCTACCCCTTACGAAAAATTGTTTTCGTCGCCGGCAACTGTAACGGTGGCATCTGCCGTCCCGCTCGACAAAAAGACAAACGTTTTTGCGGGTGGATTAGGCGCGGGTCTTGGTGGCGCCATGGGCGGAGTTGGTGGCAGTCTCGGCGGCGGATTGGGTGGGCTCGGCGGTACGTTGGGCGGCATTGTCGGGGGACATCACTAAATTTGCTTCGTTGAACGGCAGTCGGTGATATCATTTTCGGCACCGATGCGCGAAGCCGCGCTTCTTCTTGGATTTGTCGCAATAACTCTGTTCGCGCAGGAGCCGAACAAAGATCCCGATTCGTTCGACATCGAACCACCACTGCTAATTCCAAATCGCGAAAGCGAGTTGCCCGCGAAAGATGCGCCTGCTCCAGCGCGAGATGTCGATCTGGCAAAGCTCGAAAAGGAATTTGAGCGCGCC
>DASTJU010000126.1:0-2859 GCA_035716295.1 Chthoniobacterales bacterium
CCGCTTTCCGTTCGTTTTCCGTCAAAAAATGCTTCGCCTTCGCCGATCAAACTCAGAGCGAGATGCGCCAATGGCGCGAGATCTCCACTTGCGCCGACGGATCCTTTTTCGGGAACAACCGGATGCACGCGCTGATTGAGCATTTCACAAAGCAGTTCAATAACGTCCGGGCGAATACCGCTGAACCCGAGCGCGAGGACATTTGCGCGCAGCAACATCATCGCGCGCACTTCCGGCTCGGACAAAGGCGGGCCGATCCCGCAGGCGTGGCTGCGAACAAGGTTCAATTGGAGGACGCCAAGTTCTTCGCGAGGAATGCGCACGTCCGCGAGCTTGCCAAAGCCAGTGTTGACGCCATACACCACCGCGTCGCGGGTGACGATTTCGTCCACGACTTTGCGCGACGCCAAAACGCGGGAACGCGCTGAAGCGGCGACTTGCACTGCTTCGCGTCCATAGGCGACGGCCGCAATCTTCTCGAGCGAGAGCGGGCTGCCGTTTAATTCCATGGGACCAATTTTAGTGACAACTCGGGCAAATGAAAGGCGGCGGAGCTTCTATTGCTTCCGCTTCGGCTCCATTTTGGCCGATTGATTTTCCTGGAGCCGGGCGGATTCCGGTAAATCCTCTTTCCATGCGGTAATTCCGGTACGGAGATGTCCTCCCAAATGACCAAGTAAGCCGCGGCGGCCGGCTTCATATTCGTTGTCATTTCTTACAAGGCACCAAAACAATCGGCCGCCTCTGCGCCAGCCATCGACGACAATTCCGTCAAGAAAAGGTTGGTTCCGTGCAGTGACCACCAAAGCATTGTTCTCGTCCGATTCTTTTGCGTAGGCGGCGCCCCAGTGGAGGACGAGGGTCTTGAAATGAAATTCTTTCAAGCGCGCGCCGATGTCGCGGGTGTAATCGGCACAGATGCCTTTCTTTTTCACGCCGATGTTAATCAGGTAATTGTGAAAGGCGGGGTCTCCGTGGACGCCATATTCGCGTGCGAGCTGGCGAGACGTGGTGTGGGCGGTTACGGACAACAGCTCAGCCTCGTGCGGATCGACATTTTGCGGAGCGAGAGCGACGAGCGCGTTCCGCAAATCATTAATTGATTTCTCGTCCTGGGCCCAGACCGCGCTCGACCAGATGCCAAACGTGAAGATCAAAACCGCTCTGAAATTCACGCCGATAAGATTATTAAAAAAGGCCAGGCCGCAAAAGCGACCTGGCCTTCTTGTCAAAGACATCCCTGTTTGGGACAACTTGGACGAAGGGGTTACTTCGAGTATCCGTGAGTGGAACTCGCGGTTGTGGTGGTAGCCGCTTCTTTGTGTTGAGCGCACGCTCCCAAGCTGAGAGCGCCCGCTAATACGGCCATGATCATGATCGCTTTGATGAATTTCAATCTAGTCTCGCCTCCTTTCGGTTGTGTTGCTTCGGTTCTTGTAGGCGTGGAACACCCTCGAAGCAACGCTTTTTTAGATGTTTTGCTGCTACAAGCTATTCGCGGATGACCACCTGAGTGGTTTCATCAACCAGCGCAAATAATTCGATCACGTCCGCATTCCGCATCCGGATGCAACCATGACTGGCCGGAGTTCCAATTTCATCCTCATGTTTTGTCCCGTGGATGTAAATGAACCGGTCGAGCGTATTTGCATTGTGTTCATCCAGCCCGTCGAGCCAAAGAATGCGCGAGGTGATGAAATCTTCCGTCTCGGGCAAAGGATCCTCCGGACCTAGCGCAACGCGGGCTTTAAAAATCGTTCCCGGGTCAGCGTTGTGACCAATTTTTTCTGCGATTCTAAATCTGCCCAGCGGCGTTTTCATGCTCCCTTCCTCAGTCCCGATTCCAAAACGCGAACTGGAAACCGGATAAGAACGAAGGACTTCGCCATCGCGGGTCAAGGTGAGACGCTGATCTCGAATGGAAACGTCGATTTTCGTTCGGGCACTTTGCATCGATGAAGAGCGGCCTTACAATTCGCCGCGGTGAAAAAAGAATATCACATCGCGGTCGTTGGCGCGACCGGTGCAGTCGGCGCGGAGCTGCTACGGGTCCTGGAACGCAGAAATTTTCCGGTGTCGAAACTGCGCGCACTCGCATCTCGAAGATCCGCCGGAAAGAAAGTTCAGTTTCGCGATGAGCCAATTGCAGTGGAAGAACTCGGCGAAAAGTCGTTCGACAAGATCGACATCGCATTTTTCAGCGCGGGCGGAGAAATTTCCAGAAAGTTCGTTCCGACTGCGCGCAAAGCGGGCGCGATCGTGATCGACAACTCATCGGTGTTCCGAATGGATCCGG
Source organism: Chthoniobacterales bacterium (assembly GCA_035716295.1). Lineage (GTDB taxonomy): Bacteria > Verrucomicrobiota > Verrucomicrobiia > Chthoniobacterales > UBA10450 > AV40. Next base: position 2,297 of record DASTJU010000126.1, read on the forward strand.
AGGTCCCGCTCGTGATTCCGGAAATCAACGGACAGGACGTAAAAGAGCATCGCGGTCTTATTGCCAACCCCAATTGCACGACCGCGGTCGCGCTGATGGCGATTTATCCGCTGCACCGGGCCTTCGGAATTCGCCGCGTTGTCGCAGCGAGTTATCAAGCTGTTTCCGGCAGTGGCGCGCGCGCCATTGCTGAATTGAAAGATCAGGTCGAAGCCGCGGCTCAAGATCGGCAATCGCCGCCACAGGTTTATCCGCATCCAATCGCGTTCAACGTCCTGCCACACGTCGATGTGTTTTTGGAGAGCGGTTACACCAAAGAGGAAATGAAAATGCAAAACGAGGGACGCAAAATCATGCATCTGCCGGGATTCCGCGCGTCGGTCACGTGCGTGCGGGTTCCGGTCTATCGCGCCCACTCGGTTGCGGTGAGCGCCGAGTTTGAAAAAAGCGTGTCGGTGGAGCAGGCGCGCGAGGTTTTGGCAAAAGCGCCAGGGCTGGAGCTCGTTGATGAGCCTTTGCAGAATCGTTATCCAATGCCACTGAATGTCGCGGGCAAAGATAAT
>DASTJU010000127.1:0-6115 GCA_035716295.1 Chthoniobacterales bacterium
GATGAGCGGCTCAATTTGTTTCTGGCGAATTAATCGCTGGGCAGTTTCATCAACGCCCCATTCGACTCCGGCAAACGCAGTGGCAGCATCGAAGACGTTCTGACCATCGTGCAAATACAAGACCGGATAACGTCTCGGCGAAAAGCGACTATAGCCAGGCGGTAAATAAACCAGCACGTCGCGCCGATTTCCCAGAACCTTGGAATGAAACGCGCGATGCCGTTTGATGTTTCCGGTGGGTGTGTGTTTCGCTTTCAAAACGAAACGCTTCGTTGAAGATGTCGATCTTGTCCACCGCGTGCCGGCTTCGAATTGCGATTTTAGGTAGGGGCGATTGACCGCAATCGCCTGCCGTCCTTATTGTCGATCTTTCAATGAACGAACGTTACATCAAATGGCACACGCCGTGGCTCGGCCGCGATTTCGAGATGCTCGCCTTCGGTGACGGCGGCGGTCTGCCGCTTATTCTTTTTCCGACTTCATTCGGCAGTTATTATCAAAACAAAGATTTCGGTCTCGTCGGTTCCGTCGCTTCCTACGTCGATGCCGGCAAGGTCACGGTTTATTGCCCGGACGCGATCGATCTGGAAAGCTTCTACAACAAAAAGATTCATCCGGCCGATCGGATGAAGACGCATAACGCTTACGAAAATGTGATCGTCCACGACGTATTCGAACACGCACGGCGCGAATGTCATTGTCATCGTGTGGCCGTGTGCGGTGCGAGTCTCGGGGCGTATCACGCCGGCAACATCGCCTTTCGCCATCCCGATTTGGTCAGTAATTTCATCAGTTTGAGCGGTTCGTTCGATATCAGCGATTTCTTCGACGGCTATCATGACGACAACATTTATTTCAATAGTCCGTACGAATATTTACCGAACACGACCGATCCCTGGAAATACAATCACATGGGCATCATCATCGGCACCGGCGAATGGGACGTTACCCGCCACGAATCATATAAGATGTCCGAAATTTTGAACTCCAAAGGCGTTCAACACTGGCTCGATGATGGAAAATGGCGCGGCCACGATTGGAATTACTGGTGCGACATGTTGCCGTATTATTTGTCGAAGATTTAGTTATCGGGGACAGAGGCTTAATTTCAGAGACGCTCTGCTTTTGTCATGTCGAGCGACGCCGAGACATCTCTAGATATTTCCGGAAATAGTCACAGATTCCTCGGCTTCGCTCGGAATGACAAAAAAGGAAACTCTGCTCGGCGCGCACATGTCGATCGGTGGTGGCGTGCACATGGCGATCGAACGCGGCTGCTCGATCAAGTGCACCGCCATCCAGATGTTCGTGAAGAACAACATGCAATGGTTCGCGCGCCCGCTCGCGCGCGAAGAAATTCGCGCCTTCCTCGAACATCGACAACGCGGCCAGTTATTGTCGATCTTTGCCCACGCCAATTATCTGATCAATCTCGCGGCCACGAATCCGCAGTTTCACGCGAATTCCATCCGCGCCCTGTCTGAAGAACTCACGCGGGCCGATCAACTAGAGTTGCCATTTCTGGTCTTGCATCCCGGCGCGCATCTCGGCGCCGGCGAAGAAGCCGGCCTCAAAAAAATTGTCGAATCGATCAACCGGGTGTTTCAACAAATCCCGAAGGTGAAAACGCGGATCGCGCTCGAGACAACGGCGGGCCAAGGCTCATGCCTCGGCCACAGGTTCGAACAGCTCGCCTACATCATCGAAAATGTGCGCGAACCGGAGCGTCTCTGTGTTTGTCTCGATACCGCGCATATTTTCGCGGCCGGCTACGACATAGGCAGCGAAGCCGGGACCAAGAAAACGTTCCGCGAATTCGATCGCGTGATTGGACTCGATCGTCTCGTCGCGATTCACGCAAACGATTCAAAAACCGCGCGCGGTTCACGTGTAGATCGACATCAACACATCGGCAAAGGCCAGATTGGCCTCGACGCGTTTCGTTTTATCATGCGCGACCGCAGGTTCCGCAAGATCCCAAAAGTGCTCGAGACACCCAAAGGCAAAGAATTGCGCGAAGACGTCGCGAACTTGAAGACGCTTCGCGGATTGATTGAAACTCGCGCTCGGGTTGGCCGCTAACTGATTAGCCGGATCGCCAGTGGATAGCGGTAAAGTTTGCCTTCGCTCGCCTGAATCGAAGCGACGATGACAAAGATTATATTAAGAATGTGGAGCAGAATGAGGATTGGAATTCCGATCAGGACCAGACAAAGAATTCCAGCGATGACGTTCCAGATCAGCATCGAAATCTGAAAGTTCATCGATTCCTTGCCGTTGGCGTCGATCTCGGGTGAATCCTGACGTTTGGCCAGCCAGACGATCAGCGGTCCCACGATGTGACCGGCCACCGGAACTAAAAAGCCAACCAAAGCGGTTGCATGCGTAAGAATGCACCACGTCCGGACGCTGGTAGATGTCGATGTTGTTGTCGTTTCCATAAGTTTATCCTTTCACGCGCTCGATGTGAGCGCCGAGATCGCTTAATTTTTCATCCAAGTGTTCGTAGCCGCGGTCGATGTGGTAAACACGGCTGACTTCAGTAACGCCCTCCGCTTTCAATCCAGCAAGTACGAGCGCGGCCGACGCGCGCAAATCGCTCGCCATCACTGGCGCGCCGAGAAGATGGTCGACTCCTCGAATGACAGCGGTCGCTCCCTCCAAATCTACCTGCGCGCCCATTCTTTTGAGTTCGGCGACATACATGTAGCGCTGCGGGAAAATGTTCTCGGTGATCACACTGATGCCGCCAGTGGTCGAAAGCAGCGCACACATTTGCGCCTGCATGTCGGTCGGAAATCCCGGATATGGCTCGGTCGCAATTTCGACCGGCTTGCTCTCGCCGTTCGGTGAAACCGTGATCGTATTAGTCGTGGCTTCAATCTTGAAACCACAATTGCGCAGCACATCGGTCACCGCCCGAACGTGCTCGGGCTCGACTTGTTTTATCGTTACACTTTTTCCACCGATCGCGCCGGCAACCAGAAACGTTCCGGCCTCGATCCGGTCCGGAATGATGTCGTGCTCGGTGCCGTGCAGTTCCTTCACCCCTTCGATGATGATGCGGCGAGTGCCGGCGCCTTCGATCTTCGCGCCCATTTTGATCAGGAAATTTGCCAGATCGACAACTTCCGGCTCCTGGGCCGCGCCTTCAATGACCGTGGTTCCGTCCGCCAAGACCGCGGCCATCATCACGTTGTCGGTGCCAAGCACAGTCGGACCAAATTTGCCGCGCAAGTTCGCCACTGCGCCCGTTAATTTGGGCGCGAACACTTTGATGTTTCCGCCTTCCACCCGCACAGCCGCGCCGAGCGCTTCAAATCCTTTGAGATGCAAATCGATCGGGCGGTCGCCAATGACGCAGCCGCCAGGCATCGAAACCGTCGCTTCCTTGCAACGCCCGAGCAGCGGACCGATCACACAAACTGACGCGCGCATCCTGCGCACGACATCGTAGGGGGCGACCGATTCTATTTTCGCAGCCGCGATCGTTACCGTGCCGCTGGCGCGTTCGACTTCCGCGCCGAGGTGCTTCAAAATTTGGAGCATGTAATTCGTGTCGCTCAGATCCGGGACACGGCGAATGGTGCATGGCTCCTTTGTCAGCAGCGTCGCCGCCAGGATCGGCAAGGCAGAGTTTTTCGACCCGCTGATTTTGATCGAACCGCTCAGCGGCAGCCCACCGTGAATGCGGATTTTATCCATACCTTGCTAACAAGAAACGAGTGATACCTGAATAATCCTTTTTCGACTCGATGTCGTGAAAATTCTTTTGACGCAGAAAGTCCGAAAGTCCTTCAGCCTGACCAAGCCCAATTTCCAAAGCCAGCAGCCCGCCCGGCTCCAGATTTGACGGCGTTTTTTCGATCAATTTTCGCACCAACTCGTCACCGCTCGGTCCACTAAAAAGCGCCACTTCCGGGTCATGCAGGACTTCGCGCGCGAGCAGGTGTCGATCTTGCATGGAAATATAAGGAAGATTCGCCACGATCAGATCGAATCTTTCAGGCAAACTTTCGAGAAGATCGCTTTTTTGAAAGTGAACTCGCTCGAGTCCGAGTCGGGCGGCGTTTTCGCGCGCCAGCCCGAGCGCGTCTTCGGAAATGTCGACGGCGTAAACTTTCGCTTCCGGAAACCTCGCGGCGAGACTCAACGCAATTACTCCCGAACCCGTTCCAACATCGACCATCTTAAAATTCGCATTTCGCGATTCGCATTTCGCAATTAGGAGCTCAACGAGCTCCTCGGTCTCCGGTCGCGGCACCATCGCGCGTTTATCGATCGCGAACGTGTGACCGCAGAATTCGACCGTTCCCAACAAATGCTGAAGCGGTTCACCTTCGGCCCGTCGTTTCACCAGTTCGCGCAGTGGCACTAGTTCCGCCTCGTTAAGCGGGCGCTCGAATTCGAGATAGAGATCCATTCGTGTCCGCCCGAGCGCGTGCGCCAGCAAGTGCTCCGCATTCAACCGCGGGTTCTCGATCTTATGCTTGGTGAAATATGCAGTCGTTGACTGCAGGACGTCCAACAGGCTCTTCGTTTGAATCACGCGATCGACGATTCCTTTAATCGCTCGGCCACATCCGCGGCCTGGAGCGTTCGAATCATCTCGCCGAGGTCGCCTTCCATCAAGCGATCTAAATTATATAGCGTCAGTCCGATGCGGTGATCGGTGATGCGGTTTTGCGGGAAATTGTAGGTGCGAATTTTTTCTTCGCGCCCGCCCGAGCCGATTTGACTCTTGCGCACGGCACTATATTTCGCTGCCTCCTCCTGCTGCTGCCGTTCCAGTAATCGCGCCCGCAAGATCGACAATGCCTTTTCCTTGTTCTTGAGCTGACTGCGACCGTCCTGGCAACGAACAATCGTGCCGGTTGGAATGTGCATTACTTGCACGGCCGAGTCGGTGGTGTTGACGCCTTGTCCGCCCGGACCGCCGGAGCGCGAAACTTCAATCCGCAAATCTTCCGGCTTTAATTCAACATCGACATCTTCCGCTTCCGGCAGCACCGCCACCGTTGCAGTGGATGTATGAATTCGGCCTTGCGCTTCGGTTGCCGGTACACGCTGCACCCGATGAACGCCGCTCTCGTAACGCAACTTTCGAAAAACTGATTCGCCCGAGACTTTGAAGATCACTTCTTTCAACCCGCCCATGTCTGACGGACTTGATTCGAGGTCTTCGGTTTTCAATCCAGCCGACTCGGCGTAGCGGTGATACATTCGGCAAAGATCGGCTGCAAAAATCGCGGCTTCGCTCCCGCCGGTGCCAGCGCGAATTTCGATAATCGCATCTCGATCTTCGTTTTCGTCCGGCGGCAGCAACGCGATTTGCAGGTCGCGCTCGAGCTCGGTCACGCGCTTCTCCAAATCCGGGATCTCATCGTCCGCCATGGCCGCGATCTCAATGTCTCGTGAAGTGGCCAGCTCGCGATTGTCGTCCAGCTGTTTGCGCGCGTTTTCCAATTCGTCCCATTTCGCGAGCACAGCCTTAATGTTGGAGTGCTCGCGCATGGTTTCCCCGGCGCGTTTGCGATTATCGAACAGCTTGGGGTCGGCAATCTCGCGTTCGAGCTGCTCGAACCGCTCGCGTTTGCGTTGAATGAGAGGATCAAAGTCCATGAGTGTTTGTAGCCACAGCGCTCCGTCGCCGTGTTTCGAGACGCCTCGACAGAGCGAGGCGGCTACAGCCCTTCAGCTAACCCTTTTTGGCCGTGCGCACAGCTTTGGTGCTGCCATAGCGCTTGGCGAATTTTTCCACGCGACCGGCCGTGTCCACGAATTTTTGTTCGCCGGTGAAAAACGGATGACAAGCAGCGCAAATACCGATTCTAATGTCACGACGCGTCGAGCGTGTCTTATAGACCGCGCCGCACGCGCAGACGATATCTGTCTCGTGATACTCTGGGTGAATGCCTGCTTTCATCGTCAAAAATGAGCGCCGAATGTAGCCGCCTGGGCAATTTACGCAAGCGATGAAACCGAAGGACGCACTACTGGAGAGATGGGAAGCGATTCTCGCCCGAAAGGCTGATGCGCCGGCAATTTTCAATGCGCATGCGGAAGGAGAGCGAACATTTCGCCAGATCGACCAGCGCGCGGACGATTTCGAATC
>DASTJU010000128.1:0-2649 GCA_035716295.1 Chthoniobacterales bacterium
GGCGCGCACAATCGTCGAAAGCCGATGCGCGATGACAATCGAAGTCCGGTTCGCCATCAAATGCTCCAGCGCTTCCTGAATCAAACGCTCGGTCGCGGTGTCCACGCTGGCGGTCGCTTCATCCAAGATCAAAATCGGCGGGTCCTTGAGCAATGCGCGCGCGATCGACAGCCGCTGCTTTTCCCCGACGCTCAATTTCACCCCACGCTCCCCGACAACGCTTTCCAGCTTGTCCGGAAGCCGTTCGATGAACTCGCGCGCATTGGCAGCTTCCACCGCGGGCCATAATTCGGCATCGGTCGCGCCCGGTCTTCCCATTAACAGATTTTCGCGAATTGAGCCGTTGAAGAGAAAACTCTCCTGCGTTACCAGACCGATGTTCTCGCGCAATGCGCGAATGCCGTATTCGCGGATCTCCTTTCCATCGATAAAGATCTGACCATCGCTCTCTTTCAATTCGTAAAAACGCGGGAGCAAACTCGCCAGCGTGGATTTGCCGGCACCGGTCGCGCCGACTAGCGCAACCGTTTCGCCGGGTCGCGCGTGCAGCGAGACATTCCTTAATGCGGAGAGACCTTCGGCATAACTGAAATTGACATTCTCGTATCGAATATCGCCGGCCACGCGCACCGGCACATAGTTTTCGGTCCAACCAGGCTCGATTGGTTCATCCATGATCTCGAATACCCGCTCACCGGCGGCGCGGCCGGCCTGGACCAGTTGATTGAGCTGATGCAGTTTTCCGACCGGCTCATAAAGAAGGCCGGTAAGCAACAGGAACATTCCGAGATCCCCCAATTGGATTGTGCCATCGAGCACGGACCGCGTCCCGACGAGCACGGTGACGATGACTCCGAGCGTTCCGATCAAATACATCGAGGGGTTGTACATCGCCCACACTTTCATCACCACCAGCGTGGCACGGCGCAGATCGTCACTCACGCGATTGAACCGCCGGTGCTCGTCTTCCTCGCGGGCGAAACTTCGGATTTGCCGAATGCCGGAAAGATTATCGTGCAGCAACGCGTTCATGGCGGAAGAGGCGCGCCGTTGCAATCGATAGCGCCTGTGCGCGGTGAACGTGTACCAAAGCGCGCCAAGGGCGAGAAACGGTACCGGGCTAAGCGCGAACAGAGTCAGTTTGAAACTGACGTAACACATCGCGGCGAACACGAGCACCATTTGCAGAACAGCCATAAGCCCTTGTTCGATCCCGTCGATCAACATGCGCTCCATCGAAGTCACGTCCTCAAGCAGTCTCGTCATGAGATCGCCGGTGGCGCGATTATCGAACCAGCGCAGGGGGAGCAATTGGATGTGAGAATAAAGATCGCTCCGCAGATCGAAGATCACGCGCTGCTCAAAAGTGTTGTTCAACACCAGGCGCAGTGAGTTAAGTCCATTTTGGAACAGCGCTGCAAGCACGGCCACCAACACCAGCGGCATCAATTTTTCTGGATGGTTTTCTCGGATAACGACGTCGAGTATCTGCTTCGTAACCCACGGGAAGACGTAGACCATTAGTGTGCCCAGAATGGCGCAAGCGAGCAGGCCCGTCGCCAAAAGCGGGTAACGCTTCAAATACGCAAACACGCGCCAGACTATTTTTATATCTGGCTTCCGACTCGAAACGTCGTCCGCGCCTCCTAATTGGTGAGCGTGAGATCCCCTCATTCTTTATATTTCCCCGAGATGTTTTCGCAACAGCGCATCCAATTTGCGCGGTTGCGTAATCACAATCGTCTTGCCCGATACGCGAAGCAATTTTTGATCGCGAAATTTTGCCAGCGTCCGTGACAAGGTCTCACTGGTGATTCCCATCTCGGCCGCGAGCACGCGCTTGGTCCGGTCCAGTTTCATTTCGAACGCGCCATTGTTCAGCGGGCGCGGGCACTGGTTCAAAAGCCAGTTCGCCAGACGAGTCTCGATATCTTTCAGCGTGAGATCGTCCAGTAAACCGATAATCACTCGAAGATGCTGACTCATTGAGCCGAGCATGCGAATCGAAAGCTCCGGGCGCTTGCGAAGAAGATCGACAAAGTCCCTTTTTGGAACCAGCAGTACCATGCTCGGTTCGGTCGCGCGCGCATCCGCCGGATAACCGTCTTCACTCCCTAGTGACGCTTCGGCAAACGATTCGATCGGGCGAAACAAATGGATCGTTTGCTCTTTTCCCCCAGCACCAACGCGATGCACGTTGATCGCGCCTTTTTGCACAACATAAAAGCCTTCGCTGCGATCGGTTTCGCGAAAAAGGTAATCGCTTTTGTCCAGATGCTTCGGAACGACGAATGCCGCGATCGCTAAAATATCGCTCGCCGGGAGCCCGACGAAGAGCTGGCAACTACGGAGCGTGTTCTCGATTACAAGTTGTTTAAACTTGCCGGCCTCAATCGGCATCTTCGAACGTTATCCTCACGGCTGTCAGTCGTCCCGAAAAATCTCACTCGTCACTGATAAGTAACTTCGGCATCAGCGCCCACGCCCAGACTGCGGCCGCGATCACCCAAAGCAATGCCGCATAAACAAGATGACTGTTTCGTCCCGGCGGAAAAAAATCCGCACCGACTCGCGCCACCATCGCGACAACCAGCAACCCGAGCGCGGCGATTAGAAAACGCAAACGCTTCTGAAATAGATGAGCGTGGC
>DASTJU010000129.1:0-3722 GCA_035716295.1 Chthoniobacterales bacterium
GTTCGAATTGCCGACAGCCCGCGGAACTTAGCGAAAGCGAAATGCGCGCTTTGCAAATCGAACCCGGTCAACTACGCGACGCGCAAGTCATGCAAGGTAAAGGCTGCGATCAATGTCGCGGCACTGGTTACAAAGGCCGGATGGGCATCTTCGAGATTTTCGTCCTCGACGACGAAGTCCGCCACATGATCAACAAACGGAAGGCAACCTTGTCCCTGCGTCAGCGCGCGCGGGAGCTCGGCATGCGCACATTGCGTGAAGACGGCGTCCGCAAAGTCCTCGCCGGCCTAACCACCGCCGAGGAAGTGATTTCAATCACAATCGGAGACGTGAGTTGATGAACGAGAAACAAGTCGCCGAGCTTTTTGTCGAGCAGCGCATACTTCAGCCCTCGCAGGCCGAGGACGTTCTAAACGAGGCGAACTTGAATGGGAAATCCATCGTCGAGGCGATGGTGGACGGCGGTTTTGTCGATGAGCCCGGTTTCTATCACACCATTGCCGATGCGCTCGGTGTCGAATACGTCGATCTTGGCGAAAAGGAAATTCCGCCCGCGATTTTAAAATTGATTCCAAGCGGACTAGCGCGCCTGCACCGCGCGCTTCCGATTGGTTTGAGTGGAAATACTTTGCGCGTCGCTCTGGCCGATCCGCTCGATCCGCGCGCGGCCGAAGATCTCCGCTTCGCCCTCGGCAAAGATGTCGATGTTGTGGTCGCGCCGACCGACCAGATCGATAATCGAATCAAAGAATATTACGGCGCCGACACCACGAGCATGGAGGAGGTGCTCAAGCAGCTCGGCGAGGCCGGCGACATGTTGCAAATTCGCGGCGACGAAACCGCCGCCGCCGTCGAAGCGGAAGCGAACGCCACACCGATCATTCGCTTTGTCGATTTGATTTTGTATCAAGCGATCCAGGACCGCGCGAGCGACATTCATTTCGAACCGTTCGAAAACGAATTCAAGATCCGCTATCGAGTGGACGGTGCGCTTTACGAAATGTCGCCGCCGCCGCGCCATCTCGCGCTGCCCGTCATCTCGCGCGTCAAAGTGATGGCGAACATGAACATCGCGGAGCGGCGTCTGCCGCAGGACGGTCGCATTCAAAAGAATATTGCCGGACGGCATGTCGATCTTCGCGTTTCCACTTTGCCGACCCAGTTCGGTGAGAGCGTGGTTCTGCGCGTGCTCGATCGCTCGACTGTGAATCTCGATCTGGAGATGCTCGGGATGCCCGATTACGTCCACAATTACATTCTCGAGGTCATTGAGCGTCCGAATGGAATTTTTATCGCCACCGGCCCGACCGGTTCCGGAAAAACGACGACGCTTTATTCCTGTTTGCGCAAGATCAATACGATCGATTCCAAGTTGCTCACGGCGGAAGAACCGGTCGAGTACGACTTGGAAGGAATTGTTCAGGTGCCGGTGAACGAAGGGATCGGCCTTACTTTCGCTCGCGTTCTGCGCGCGTTTCTGCGGCAGGATCCCGACCGAATCATGATCGGGGAAACTCGCGACCTCGAGACCGCGCAGATCGCCATTCAAGCATCGCTCACCGGCCATCTCGTTTTCACCACCCTGCACACGAACGACGCGCCCGGCGCAATCACGCGTTTGATCGACATGGGCGTGGAACCGTTTTTGATTTCGGCCACGCTCGAAGCCGTGCTCGGTCAGCGATTACTGCGCAGCATTTGCCCGAACTGCCGCGCCGCTTACAAGCCTAACGAATCGCTCCTGGCGCAGCTCGAATTAGCCAAGCGGGACATTGGTGATCGCAAATTTTTCTACGGCAAGGGTTGCGACACATGCAACAACACCGGTTACAAAGGCCGCAAAGGAATTTATGAGCTGATGAAAATCACCGATCCGGTCCGCGAGTTGATCAACGAGCGCGCGCCGACCGTCGATCTTAAACAAAAAGCGGTCGAGCTCGGAATGGTGACGCTGCGGCAGGATGGATTGCGCAGTATTTTCGCCGGCGATACCACCATCGAGGAGGTATTGAAATACACCTGAACCTTCGCCTAACATCGACATCGCCATGCCGCGTTTCACTTACGTAGCGCTCGATTCGCGCGGACAGGAATCGACCGGGCTGGTCGAAGCCGCTTCGACGAACGAAGCAATCGGCCAGCTGCGTCAGGCCGGATTTTTTCCAACCAACGTTTATGAGGAAGGAAAAGGCGGCGGGCGCGATGGCAAAGCGGCCAAGCGCGCGGCCAAAACAGCGCGCGTTGCCCAGCCGCGCGAAAAACGTAAAGGCATCGTTCTTTTCCAGCGCAGAAAAGTTAAGCCGAAGATCTTGATGATTTTCACGCGTCAGCTCGCGACCCTGATCGATTCGGGCTTGCCGCTTTTGCGCGGCCTCAACGTTCTCGCCAAACAGGAACGCGACACGGTTTTAAAAAACACGATCAACAAGCTCGCTGAGTCGGTCCAAGGCGGCAGCACATTTTCGGAAAGCCTCGCGCAGTTTCCGTTCATCTTTAACGATCTTTACGTCAACATGGTGAAAGCGGGCGAAGTCGGCGGTGTGCTCGAGCTCGTTCTGACCCGGCTCGCGGAGTTTCACGAAAAGGCGGCCAAGATTAAAAACAAAGTCGCCGCTGCGATGGTCTATCCCCTCATCGTCATGACGATGGCGATCGCGATCATGGGGTTCTTGCTCGTGTTCATCGTCCCGAAGTTCGAGGCGATCTTTCACGACATGCTCGGAGACCGGCCGCTGCCCGCGATCACGACGTTTGTCATTACCGTGAGCCGATTTGTGCAAGGTCACTGGCTTGTCATCATCGCGGCGATCGTCGCAGCCATCGCCGGGTATAAATTTGCCAACCGGACCGCCAAGGGAAGAGCGACACTCGACGGGGTTAAACTTCGGTTCCCGCTCTTTGGCGACATCATTCGAAAGACGGCGATCTCGAGATTTTCGCGCACGCTTGGAACGCTCGTCACCAGCGGCGTTCCGATTCTGCAGGCGCTCAACATTACGCGTGAAACCGCCGGCAACATGGTGATCGCGCGCGCGATTGGCCAGGTGCACGAAAGCGTGAAGGAAGGCGAATCGATCGTGCAACCGCTTGAAGCCAGCGCCGCGTTTCCGCCGATGGTGGTTAGCATGATCGATGTCGGCGAAGAAACCGGACAACTGCCCGAGATGCTTTTGAAAATCGCAGACGTTTACGACGACGAAGTGGACAATTCGGTCGCGGCCATGACCGCTGCGCTCGAACCGATCATGATTGTATTTCTCGCGGTCGTTGTCGGCACGATCGTCATCGCGCTGTTCCTGCCGCTCATCAGCATCATCCAAGGTTTGCAACAGCAAACGTAGAGGCACGGCTCGCGACGAAGAAACAATCTGGTCCTCTGTCATGTCGAGCGAAGTCGAGACATCTCCAAATATTTCAGAAATAGTAAGAGATTCCTCCACTCCGGTCGGAATGACAAAAAAGCTGCGCGCATTCACCATCATTGAACTCTTAGTCGTCATTTCGATCATCATCATCCTGGCCGGCTTAATTCTGAGCACGGTCGGTTACGTCCAGAAAAAAGGCGCTCTCGCGCGCGCCGAAGCCGAAATCGCCGGGATGTCCGCCGCGTTGGAAAGTTACAAAGCCGACAACGGAATTTATCCCCGACAGACAGCAACAACTGACGCCGCTGACGCGCGAGCCGCAATCGATTTTACGAAGTATCAAGCAGCTTCTCAGTA
>DASTJU010000130.1:0-2155 GCA_035716295.1 Chthoniobacterales bacterium
TTGATCGGCACAACGTAAATCGTCTCCGGCTCGTGCGCGTGCACGTCGATTGGGAATCCAAAATCGGTCGGCAGATTATCGCTTACTTCGCGCCACGAATCGCCGCCGTCATCGCTTCGCATCACGTCCCAATGTTTTTGCATGAACAACGTGTTCGGTTTTGACGGATGAAACGCGATTCGATGCACGCAATGGCCGACTTCCGCCGTCGGATCCGGCATGAATTCCGAATGCAAACCTTTGTTGATCGGTTTCCACGTTTTGCCGCCATCATCGGTCCGGAACGCGCCCGCGGCTGAGATCGCGACAAAAATGCGTTTCGGATTTTTCGGATCGATCAAAATTGTGTGGAGACACATTCCGCCCGCGCCCGGTTGCCAACGCGGCCCGGTGTCGTGTTGACGCAAACCGGAAAGTTCTTTCCAGGTTTTGCCGCCGTCTTTCGATTCGAACAACGCGGCGTCTTCCACGCCCGCATAAACATGATCGACATCGTCGAGCGCCGGCTCGAGATGCCAGACGCGTTTGAATTCCCACGGATGCTGCGTGCCGTCGTACCATTGATGCGTGCCCGGAATTCCCTCGTAAACGAACATGTTGCTCTCGCCTTTGGGCATGCCGTCCGGACCTTTTAGATCATCGGGACTGCTCCCCGGCGTCTCCCATGTTTTGCCGCCGTCGCTGCTCCGCTGAATGATCTGCCCGAACCACGCGCTCGTCTGCGACGCGTAAATCCGGTCCGGATCAACCGGCGACCCTTTCATGTGATAAATTTCCCAGCCGGCAAAATGCGGCCCGTCCACTTTCCACTCTTTGCGCTTTGCATCCGACGTGAGAACGAACGCGCCTTTCCGTGTTCCAACCAATAATCTTACTCCGCTCATGCTGAACTCTTAACCGCGGATTACGCGGATGAAAACGGATTTTAAGAACGAGATGAAGTCGCCAGCGCGGTCCCAAAACGTTTCGCCGATCGCGCCCGCGCTTTCAACGTTTCCGTCTCACGATTGCGCGGCGGCGCATTCGTCACCAAAGCTTCGAGTAAATGATGCGCGACGTGCGCGATTTCATTTACGGCGCGATTGAATGCGGCTTCGTTCGCGTGCGAAGGCTTCGTGAATCCGCTCAGCTTTCGAACGAATTGAAGCGACGATGCGCGAATCTCGTCGTCCGTCGCTGGCGGTGCAAAATTATGCAGGGTTTTAATGTTTCGGCACATACCCGACCATCAACAATTCTCGATCAACGATCAACTACTTCGCGATGCAGACGTTTTTGGGCTCGGTGAAAAAGCGCAATGCTTCTTCGCCGCCTTCGCGGCCGATGCCGCTGGCTTTCATGCCGCCGAACGGGACGCGCAGGTCGCGCACGAGCCAGCAGTTTACCCAGACTGTGCCGGTGTTAATGCGTTCCGCGACGCGATGGGCGCGACTCAGGTTTTGTGTCCAGACGCTCGATGCCAATCCATAATCGGTGTCGTTGGCGTAGCCGATCACTTCTTCTTCGTTGTCGAACGGTGTGATCGTGACGACCGGGCCAAAGATTTCTTCGCGATTAGTGCGACATGAAACCGGTAGATCGGTAATGACAGTCGGCGGAAAGAAATAACCGTCGCGGCAGCGGTCGTTGATTGATTCCGGCGCTTTCCCGCCGAGGGCGGTGACACCGCCTTCTTTTTTGGCGAGGTCCACGTAAAATTTGACCTTATCGAGCTGAGCCTTGCTCACGATCGCGCCTTGTTCGGTTTTCTCATCGAGCGGATCTCCCTGCTTCAAAGTCGAAGCTGCTTTCACAAAGCGATCGACGAAATCTTTGTAAGCGGACCGCTCCACGAAGACGCGTGATCCGCACAAGCAAACCTGTCCCTGGTTTGCGAAGGATGAGCGGACGCTGCCGGCGATCGCAGCGTCGAGGTCGGCATCGGCGAAAATGATGTTGGGATTCTTGCCGCCAAGCTCGAGCGAAACCTTCTTGAACAACGGCGCGGCAGCTTCAGCCACTTTTTTTCCGGTGGCGGTGCCGCCAGTGAACGAGATCGTATTGATCTTCGGATGCGTGGTGATCGCAGCGCCGACATTTGGTCCCGTCCCGTGCACGACGTTAAGCACGCCGTTTGGCAATCCAGCTTCGGCGCAGACTTCGCAAAGCAAGAACG
>DASTJU010000131.1:0-3296 GCA_035716295.1 Chthoniobacterales bacterium
CAATGCGGATTTCGCGTGGACTTATGCCTGCGCGCACCGGCTCGATGACGCCGAGGCGCAAGCGCGCAAAACCCTGGAAATCGATCCGCGTTTTTTCCTGGCGCATTATTATCTCGGCGGCGTGCACCAAGCTAAAGGAAAACCGCGCGAAGCGATTTCGGAATATCAACAGGCGTTCGATCTCAATGGCGACTTTTATTCGCTGGCCGGGCTCGGTCAGGCATATGCGCGCGCCGGAAACAAAGCCGAGGCGCAAAAAATTCTCGCGCGAATGAACGAAGAGGCGAAGTCGCGTAACGTCGCGCCATACGCGTGGGCGCTGCTCTACCTTGGATTAGGAGACAAAAACCGCGCCCTCGATGAATTGGAGACGGCGTATCAGCGAGGCGACACGAATTATTTATTTATCCTCAAAGTCGATCCAGCGTTCGACGATCTGCGCGGCGATCCGCGTTTCGAAGCGCTGGTGCAGAAGATCGTCGGCAAAAAGCAGTGAAGATCGACAATCCCTGGGATTGCCTCCGACCACTGACGTCTGACCGCTGACTTCTGTTCTATCCCTTGTCGAAAACGGCCTTGGACTTAAACTTCTTTCCGTCCGCGCCTGTCCCCTCGGTCGCGACCGTCCGTGTTTTACCATCCGCCGAGACCGTGCTCTTGCCATTGGAGAACACTTTGCCGCCTTTCATCGTCGTAATCGCGTAGGTGTGGTCGTTCACAACTTTGTAGGCTGCCGCGTCCCAAGCGAGGTTCCCTTTCGTCTTGTAGGCTTTGCCGTCAGCCGTGCCTACCCAGACGCCGTGCGTCGGCTTCCCATCCTTGTCGACGCCAGTCACCGTCACGTTCATTTTGCCCTTCATTTCGGTGTAGACGACTGTCGTATTCTTGTTCATCCCGGCGGGGATGTTCGACTTCGCCTCGTTTAGTTTCCACGTTCCCATATGCGGGTTCATCGCTGCCACCTTGGCGGCTTCTTTCTTCGGGGCCGACGCCTTTGCGGTTTTTGCCGCTGCTGGACTTGCCGCCGGCGCGGCCGTTTTCGTTGCACCAAAACAAAATACCGCTGCCGCAAACGACAGGACCATAGTGACTACTGCAATTCGAGATTTCATCATGCCCCGATTCCGGCAGAAATGCCGCTACACGTCAATGTCAATGCGAGCGTCTCCAATTAACCAATAACCGATTTCGGATTGCTACTAACGGTTGCGCCGAAGGCGCGGCGGGTGAACACTGCGCGTTCTCGCAATGCTTACCGTTTCGCAACTCAGCAAATCTTTTAGCGGCCGACTCCTCTTTGACGAGGTCTCGCTCCAGGTCAATCGCGGCAACCGGATCGGATTGGTCGGCCCGAACGGTGCGGGCAAATCGACATTGTTCTCGCTGATTCTCGGCGAGACCTCTCCCGACAGCGGTCAGATCGCATTTGAAAAGAGCGCCACGATTGGGTTTCTTCCGCAAGAGACCGCGGCGGCGGGCGACGAAACCGTGCTCGAGCTGGCATTGGCGACAACGCCCGAGCTTGTTCGCGCGCAGAAAATCATCAAGCAACACGAATCGGGGAATGGTTCCGACGACGCAGCCTATCATCGCGCCTTGCACGTTTTCGACGAGCACGGCGGCTGGCAACTCGAACCGAAGGCGAAACGCGTGCTCGCGGGACTCGCTTTTCGCGAAAGTGATTTCGACCGACCGGCGCGTGCCCTCAGCGGCGGCTGGATCATGCGCGCGCATCTGGCGCGCCTTCTCGTAATGGAGCCAGACCTCCTTCTCCTCGACGAACCGACGAACCATCTCGATCTCGAATCGCTCCAGTGGTTCCAGGAATATTTAAAGAATTATCCGGGCGCGATCGTCATGATCTCGCACGATCGCGAATTCCTGAATCAACTTGTCGGCAGCATAGTCGAGATCGCGCATTCGAAACTCGTTCGTTATCGCGGCAACTGGGACAACTATGTCGAACAGAAAGCCGCGCGCGAAGAGCAACAACTGGCCGCTTACAAAAATCAGCAGAAAGAAATCGCGTCGCTCCAATTGTTCGCCGATCGCTTCCGCGCCAAGGCGAGCAAAGCTTCGCAAGCGCAGAGCAAGTTGAAGCAGATCGATCGCATGGAAAAAATCGCGGCGCCGGTCGCGCGCGGTAAAACGATCAAGTTCCATTTCCCGCAGCCGCCACGAAGCGGTCTGCGCGTTATCGCATTGAAAGATGTCGATCATGCCTACGGCGATCTCGTCGTTTATCGCGGCCTGAACTTTCACGCCGAACGCGGGCAACGGACAGTGCTCGTTGGCCCGAACGGCGCGGGCAAATCAACTCTGCTCAAACTGCTCGCCGGAGTGTTGCCAGTGCAACACGGCGCCCGCGAACCCGGGCACAATGCGCGCGTCGGTTACTTCTCTCAAAACAGGATCGACGTGCTCAATCCGAAACTCACCGTCCTTCAGAGCGTGTTGGACTCACCGAAACCTGTGCCCGAACAAACCGCGCGCACTGTTCTCGGTTCGTTCCTTTTTCGCGGCGACGATGTTTTTAAATCGGTCGCGGTCCTGAGCGGCGGGGAAAAATCGAGACTGGCGCTGGTCAAGCTGCTGCTCGATCCGCCAAACCTTCTGCTGATGGACGAGCCGACCACGCATCTCGATGTCGGCTCGATCGACGCCCTCATCGGCGCGCTCAAGCAATACCACGGGACGCTCATCTTCATCAGCCACGACGTCCATTTCATCCGCGCGATCGCCACCAACGTCCTGCATATTTATATGGGCCGCCTCACGGCTTACCCCGGCGATTACCAGTACTATATAGATAAGTCGAAAGCCGCGTCGGCTCGGACCGCCCTGACCGCAGGCTCAGCCCCATCTTCCAACTCCCATCTCCGATCTTCCGCTCGGGGACCAAAAATGCGGGGCCAGAAGCGCCTGGAAGCCGAAGCACGCAACGCGATCTCCAAGGTGAAGCGCGAAAAGGACAAGCGATTGCACGACATCGAAACGCAAATCGCGGCGCTGGAAGCTCAGCAAAAAGAACTCGTCGCCGCTCTCGAAGATGCGGCCGTCTACGAAGTCGGCGGGAAAGCCGTATCGATCAACCGCGAACTGTCCACCGTGACCGCTGATCTCGCTCGCCTGACACGCGAGTGGGAAGCCGCCACTGAAAAGGTTTAGCGCGAGCAGAGTTTACCCGCCGTGGCGGGAATGGGAAACCGCGACCGCTCCTTTTTCTACTTCCTAATTTCTACTTTCTACTTTCTTCGATCACGAACCACTTCGGATTGAGATGCGCGATCGGTTTC
>DASTJU010000132.1:0-15794 GCA_035716295.1 Chthoniobacterales bacterium
CAACTCCGAGCCGTTCTTCGTCTACTTTGATGTAATCAAAATAATCGCCGCTGACCTGGCGCGCCGGCACGTTCATCCCGCTAATCTCAAACCCGTTCACCGTCGGCGCTTCGGCCGGAAGAAGAATCCGCTGGATGTCGCGCGCGATCGCCAGGTCGTGGTCGAGTCGCTTCTTTTCGTTCGCCTCCGAATAAATAATCGCGTTGTAAAGCGCGAACGCCGATTGCTCGGTAATCGATTTGAAAACCACAAAATCGTTTTGCGAAAATGGGATTCCCATTCGGCTGTTCGCGAGCGCGAGCACGCCCATGTTTTGTTTGGCGTAAAGAAGTGGCGCCACCATCACGGAAGTCGCGCCGAGCGAACTGTCTCGCAGTTTCGCCAGCTCCGGTGCTTCGGAAAATTCATTCAAGCAAAGCGGCGTGGCGGTTTGCCACACCCGCCCAAGCACACCCTCCCCGTTTTCGATATTGTGAACCCGAAGAAAATTCTCCAACGCCACCGGTGTCCCCGCCGCTTGCTGCAAAATATGCGCCGGAACGTCCACCAGCGGCGGACAACCCTTCGAAACGAACGTCGGCACAAGCTTTGTCCCGGTTCGATCGGTCAGATAAAGCGCGCCACCATGTGCATCGAGGATGCGGGTCGCTCCTTCGACAATCAATCGATGCAGATTCGCCGGCCTGATTGTTTCGCTGAAAGCTTCGCCAAGTCCGTGCAGGAAATCGAAAACCAGCGTCTCCTCAACCTGAATCTCTTCCTGCGAACGTTCCAGTCGCCGAATGCTTCGACGCTGTCGCAGCAGAGTGTAAATCCACAGACCAAGACAGGCGATCAGCAGCCAGAAGAAAATGGATGGCCGCATGAGATGGTGGCCAGCTTACTTCCCCGCTGTCGTTTGATGAAGATCCTGTTTTAAATAGTCGAGAACGTCTTTAAACCGGGAAAAATTTTCTGGCGCCGCCTTGCACAGGGCCTCGTGCGCTTCCAACATCGTTTCGGCCCGTTTCTTTTTTTCCGAATCGGCGACGTCATGCGCGTTCTCTTTCATCTTCTGGCATTCAGGAGCGGTCGCGCCGTTCGAATGAATTTCGAAAATTTGGTCAAGGCCAAGTCCGGAGAGAAGCTGCTGGCTGCGATCGCCACAATGAATGACGTGAAGATGGCCCTGGCCGAGTTCCTTCAACCGAAGCGCCAGTGCCGCCATCGTTCCCATGAAGGTAGAATCCATCATCGCGCAATGTTCCAGGTCGATAATAAACTCGCGGTAGCCGCGGTTGACCATTTCTTGCGCGAATTCTTTCAGGCTCCCGCTATTCAGGAAGTTACCCTTACCTTCCACTCGCACCCAAACGGCGGGGCCGTTCACGCCCACTTGAATCGATGACTGCACAACTGAGTTATTAAGAATACAAGATCGAGAGCTACGCTGTCAAATTGCCCACGGCCGCCACCCGTAAGCTTTGCCTAGCTACTCCCACATGTAGGAGCGCGTTTCCGCCACGATCCTTCCATTTTCAATGAGCAAACAACGCCAGGCCGTCACTCGCCCGTCGTCGAAGTAATCGTCTCCAACCACTTTAAACTCTGTTTTGTGGCTGCCGCGCGCGTTCGGATACGAGATTTCCTGAGCCTGAACATGCGCGTGCAGTTTCTCTTGCCGGTACTCCAGCCGCACTGCCAGATCTGCCGGACGGCGCGCTTTCCAGAAGAAATCGAAGTAATTCCCCATCCGCTCCCGCTGATCGAGCTTGGTCACCGCGCCGAAAAGCCGGTACTGTCTTTCGAAGCGGATCGAAGCTTCCTGGACCGTGGTCGATTTACTCGAAGGCGCAGTGTTGGAAAGTTTTCCTTTGGCTGCGCCCTGGACCGTCTGGTCGCTGGAGCTTTTCTCCTGGCCGGCGACTGTCTCGGTCAAAAGATAGAGTTTCGTTTTTCGAAATTGGAAATCGTCGCTCAACGCTGTCGGCAACGGAATGACGCGATCGAGCAAGCGCGGTTGCTCCGCCGAGCGACCGAATCCGCTCGCCAGCGGAATCAGAACCAACAGTGCGA
Organism: Chthoniobacterales bacterium; assembly: GCA_035716295.1. Classification (GTDB taxonomy): domain Bacteria; phylum Verrucomicrobiota; class Verrucomicrobiia; order Chthoniobacterales; family UBA10450; genus AV40. Next base: position 2,056 of record DASTJU010000132.1, read on the forward strand.
TTAGCAATCTCACGCCTGCTAATGAAACCGGTTCCTGTTTCAGGTGTCAATTCGCACCAATTGGAACGGTCCGAGCCGGACTGGCAGTTATCAGAGACCAATCCACCTTTCGCACGAGAGGTCGGCGCGTAAATTCGCTGATGATCGAAGTCCGCTACGACCACGGAGTTTATCTCCCGGCGCACGACTTGTGGCTCGATCCCTGGGAGGCGAAGCGGTTCGCTTTTGTTTCGCACGCGCACAGCGATCACATCGCGCCGCATCAGGAGATGATTCTTTCGGAGCGCACCGCGCGTCTGCTCCAGGCGCGGATGCCCGGCACCCGGACCGAATACGTCCTTCCGTTCGGCGAACAACGCCGCGTGCACGATGTCGATCTAACGCTGCTGCCGGCCGGCCACATTTTTGGCTCAGCGCAATTATTTCTCGCAAACGAAGACGAAACCCTGCTTTACACCGGCGATTTCAAACTGCGTCACGGAAAATCGGCCGAAGCAACGGAATGGCGTCAGGCCGATACGTTGATCATGGAAACGACCTTCGGCTTGCCGCGCTACCAATTTCCGCCGACCGAACAATTGATCGCTCAGATAGTCGCGTTCTGCCGCGATGCAATTGAAGACGGCGCGGTCCCGGTCCTCCTCGGCTACTCGTTAGGCAAAGCCCAGGAGATCTTGTGTTCGCTTGATGGCGCGGGACTGACGCCGATGCTGCACGGTTCCGTTTATCAAATGACGCGCATTTACGAACAATTCGGCCAGTCGTTCTGCAAATACGTGCGCTACAACAAGAACGACGTCGCTGGTAAGGTGCTTATCTGTCCACCGAGCGCGAGTCATTCCCCGATGATCCAGAAAATTCCGCGCAAACGCGTCGCGATGATCACCGGTTGGGCAGTCGATCCAAGCGCAGTCTATCGCTATCAGGTCGATGCCGCCTTCCCCCTTTCCGATCACGCCGATTACAATGATCTCATCCGCTATGTCGATCTTGTGCAACCGAAGCGTGTGCTTACCCTTCACGGCTTCGCCGGCGAGTTCGCGCGGGATCTGCGCGAGCGCGGAATCGAAGCCTGGGCGCTGAGCGAAGAAAACCAAATGGAATTGAAGCTGCCAAAGCTGGCGGCGGCAGGCGTCTCGCGTGCCTCGAAAGAAATCGCGGTCGCCACTGCAACGTCAGAGTTTCTGGAGTTCGCGAACGTCGGCGAGTCGATCGCCGCGACACCGGCGAAGCTCGAGAAGGTGCGTTTGCTCAGCGAATATTTGCGGACGCTGAAGGGCGAGCAGTTACCGATCGTGACGATTTATCTGACCGGTCGCGCATTTGCCCAGAGCGATCTGCGGACGCTGCAAGTTGGTTGGGCGGTAATTTATCGCGCGCTGCTCGCTGCCACAAAAATCACCGACGCAGAACTCCATCGCATCGCGGCCAGTCATGGCGATCTCGGCAAGACCGCGTTCGACGCTCTTGATGGACGTACAAGCCCGAAGCCGTTTTCAATTTTGGAATCGCTCGACTTGTTCGAAAAACTGCATCGCGCCCGCGGACCGATTGCGAAAACGGAGCTGCTGCAAATGCGCTTTGCCAATTCGTCGGCACGGGAAGGTCAATACGTGGTCAAGATTTTGACCGGCGATCTCCGGATCGGTTTGCGCGAAGGACTGGTGGAAGAAGCGATCGCGCGCGCGTTCGAAGTTCCGCTCGAGCAGGTCAAAGAAGCGAACATGTTACTCGGCGATATCGGCGCGACCGCGTCACTTGCCTCGCAAAGGCAACTCGATCGCGCGGAGCTGTCGATCTTTCGTCCGATCAAATGCATGCTCGCGACGCCGGAGCCGACAGCGGAGGCGATTTGGGAGAGGTTTGCACCCGCGGCCGACACTGCAGTGTTTGTCGAAGACAAATTCGACGGCATTCGCGCGCAGCTGCATCGCGATTCGAAACGCGCCGAGATTTATTCGCGCGATCTGCGGCGCATTACCGACCAATTTCCCGAACTCGCTGATCACGCCGACAAGTTCGATGTCGATCTTATCCTCGATGGCGAGATCGTCGCCTTCGACCAAGGACGCAAACTGACATTCTTCGATTTACAAAAACGACTCGGACGCAAGAGTGACGGCGCGGACCTATTTGCGACTGCGTCGGCCGATGTTCCAGTTGCGTTCATTGCCTTTGATCTGCTTTGGCTGAACGGCAGATCACTGTTAAAAACTCCACTGCAAGAACGTCGCGAGTTACTGCGCGGTTTAAAATTACCGCCGCAATTTCAAATCTCGGAAGTTTTCCCGGCGTGTTCGGCGGGAGAGATTGAGGATCGATTTCAGGAAGCGCGGCGTCGGCTGAACGAAGGGCTGATGATCAAGGATCCAAAAAGCTTTTACCTGCCGGGAGCGCGCGGGATGTTTTGGTTCAAACTGAAGAAAGAACTGGCCACCCTCGACGTGGTGGTGGTCGGCGCCGAGTTCGGACACGGCAAACGCAACAAGGTGTTAAGTGATTACACTTTCGCGGTGCGCGATGAAACCAGCGGTGAGCTCCTGCCTATTGGCAAGGCTTACAGCGGACTGACCGATGTCGAGATCGCGGAACTAACCGAGCATTTTAAACAAAATACCATTGTCGATCACGGTCGATATCGTGAGGTGAAACCAGAAATCGTGCTCGAGGTCGCATTCAACGCGATTCAGCCGAGCGCGCGCCACGCGAGCGGATTGGCCCTTCGTTTCCCACGAATCAAAGCGATTCGGCGGGACAAAAACGTGGATGCAATCGACACGCTGACCTATGCCCGCGAACTCGCAGCGCAAGAAGCGCGGGCCGATCTGGACGGAACGACTAAGGCGTAGCCGAAGGCGAAGCTGAAGCGCCTGGTTGAGCGCCTTCTTTGCGCTCCCGCTTCAGTTCCTTCTTCTCTTCGCGTTTCTGCTCTTTCTTCTCCTGCTTCGTCAACTTTTCCGCGGAAGATGTCGAAGAAGTCGCTGCCGCATTGGGCGCCGATGTCGATGTTACGCTTGGCGAAGGCGACGCGGAACTCATCGGTTTCGTCTCGCGGGGGTTAAACTTCTGCGCTTGAGATCTGAATTTCCCCCGCGTCGCTTCTGTTTGCGATGGGACACCCGGCGATACCGACGGCGCTGGAGTTATCCTTGACGAAACAGTTTCCTCCGCAATCGGGCTGCTTGATGCTGCCGGTTTTGGTGTTGTGCTCGGCGTTGTTCGCGGCGCCGGGGTAGCGCTCGGAACCATCAATCGTCCGCGGCGTTGCGACGCAGTCGGTAAAGGTGATGCTGACGACGTTGGCGTCGCGGTTGTTGCCGGTGCCGATGATTGTTGCGCCGCGGCCCTCCGCGGCGTGAACTTCGGTTCAGGTGTCGATGTTGCAGCTACAGACGGCGCTTGCGTTGCCGACACCGTGGCGGACGGCAACGGCGTCGCCGTAGAAGAGCTCGATATGGTCGAGCCCGCTTCCGTCGTCGGATTCGACGCACTCATGGTTTTTATGAATTTCTTCGACGGCGCATTCGAGGGCGGAGCCGCTTCCGATTTCATTTTGTCGCGCGTTTTTTTGGCAGCTTCGTGATCGCCAATTGCGGCCCAACCGAGATCGACCGTAACTTGGGTGACGTTTTGTTTCACAGCCCGCGGCCGTTCGCTCGCCTGCGGCGCCGAAAACACCGGAGCAGCCACGATCACGGCTTGGCCCTGAACCAGCGGACGTGGTGCTTCGACATTCACGTCAACACTGAGGTTGCGTTCCAAGCGAAACCGCTGCATCGGCTCGCGGCTTTGCGCGCGCACTTCCTCGTAGTTGGGACCTTCGTTGACCACGGTTGTGTTGTTATAAGTGATGTTGGTGACGTTGGTCGTTTGGTTAACGATCGTCATGTTGCGCTCCGGCGGCACAATCGTGGACTCGATCCGTTGCGCGCCCAATTCTCGGGTCGGAACGAAGCAATATTGGTCGGGACCGATGTCGTAATAGTTATCAGACCAATTGTGGATGCCGGTGCGCTGATCGAATCGCGCTTCCGGAGGCAGCGGCGCCCAACCGACGTAATCGTTGCTCTTGCGCCATGAAACCCAGGCCGGCGCCCATTCGTTGCCCGGCACCCAGACCCAGCCGATTCCACGCAGCCGCGTCCAACGTCCGTAGTGATAAGTCGCCCAACCGAATGGCTCCTCGGAAATCCAAGTCCAGCCGGCGTCGGTGTAAACCCAGCGACCGTTCGTGTAAGGACGCCAACTCCGCGAGCTTTCTGCTTGGCGCGGTTGCCAAACGTAGCCGTAATCAGCAGTCTCCAACCACGCGCCATGAGGCTCGAGCTTGCTATAAAAAGTTGAATAGCCGGAAGTTGATCTCGCTCCAGAAACGGCACGCGACCGAGTAACCCGCTGAGATTCGGACTGTTCCTCTGACGCCGGTGTCGCTTGACGAGCGCTCTCTTTTTCAGCGAGCGCTTTTTCGCGGGCCTCGAGATCCGCTTGGCCCTGAGAAAGCTGTTGTTGCTGCTCGGCCTGATGTTCCGCGGCAAGACGTTCCTGGACCTGGCGCTCCACCTCGGCGTTCTTTTCCGCTTCAGTTTGCTGTTTCTGACAGGAAACAAGAGCGCTGATCGCAATAATAGCTGCGAATGTAGAAAATTTCTTCATGGCGATGATTAGACACCTTTCCTTTCTTATTATTCAACGGCTTGGCGCCGGTGAAGGCGTGGAAGCTTGAGCGGAAGCCGGGATGAAGGTAACGCTCTCTATCTTGCCGCGGCGAAGTTTTTGAATGTTCGCGTAAAGCGCGACCAGTGCGAAACCGATGGCGATTGCGAGCATGAGTCGCAGCACATTCTTGGACACGCCGGATTCCGAGTTCACAGCGAACTATCGATGTCGATCTTGCCGGCGCAAATCTTCTTCAGGCAACTGCAGGGCTGCGATTGCATCCATGACTCGCTGACTTAATCGCGCGTAAAGATCTTTTCCGCCAGTCCCTAGCTCTGCATCCGAGAAATAAATCGGCTCACCAACAACGATTGTGATTCGGCGCCACAAACGAATTTTTCCGTGGATGGGCCAGGCATCGAATGCCCCGAAAATTCTCATCGGAACAACCGGCGCGCGCGTCTTCGCGATGAGCAACCCCAGACCCGGCGCGGCGGGTTGCAAATTCCCATCGGGCGTGCGCGAGCCTTCCGGAAAAACCAGCGCACACTCGCCCGCGCTCAAAATCCGAATCAACGCTTTCAGCGCGCTGCGATCGCCCCCTTCCAAATTGACCGGGATGACGTTGAGCTTGGGCAAAAGCCAGCCGAGCACCGGCACACTCATCAACGATTTTTTCGCGAGAAAAAAAATGGGGCGATCGCAGGCGTTCCCGGCCAGCGGCGGATCAAAAAAACTTTGGTGATTCACGGCCAGAATCACCGGGCCGGTCTGAATGACGCGCTCTCGGTTGATAATTCGAAACCCGAAAAACAGCTGGGCGAGTAACCGGCTGAGATTGTAACCAAGCCAGTAGTAGAAATTCATTAACGACTAAACCGCTTGTCGCCTAATCGTCTGACAATTTCATCCACGACCTGCGCGACCGTGAGATTCGAGGTATCGATCACTTCCGCATCTTTCGCGACGATGAGGGGTGACGTCGCGCGCGAGGAATCGGCTTGATCGCGGCGCGCGATTTCGTCGCGATGCCCTTGGGCGGCGCGGCGCTGGGCGCGGACTTCCGGCGATGCGTCGATGTAAAATTTGTAGGGCGTATCCGAAAAAACGACCGAGCCAATGTCGCGACCTTCAACGACCAGATCGTGCTTTTGAGCATAATCACGCATTCTCTGGACAAGAACGTCGCGAACTTCCGGGACAGTACTCACGCGTGAAACTTCGCTGTTCACGAGATCTTCGTGCAGATGTTCCGATAGATCGACATTGTCGATCAAAAGGTGAAGTTCGCGGTCCCTCAACACGCCACCCAGCGTCAAGGTAGCGATCAGTTGCGCAATCCGATGTTTGTCGGACGGCTCGATGGCAGCGTTAAGGACCGACCACGTGACAGCGCGATACATCGCACCGGAATTGACGTAAGCGAAGCCGAGACGGCGCGCCAGTTGTCGGGCCACGCTGCTCTTTCCCGAAGCGGCCGGCCCGTCTATGGCGATTACCCGATGTCGATCTTGTGCTTGCATTTGTGACTGCGCGCGACGCCCAGTTTTTCGCGGAACGCGCAGGGAAGCAAGCGTGTGATTACTCTTCCACCGGCGCGGCCGGCACGAGCGTCCCAATCACCGGCGTACTGGTGCGGGCTCGTCTTGGACTGATGAATTCATCCAAAGCTTTTTCGAATCCGGGATACGATTCGCGAATGCACTCGGAGTCTTGAATAATTGTCTCACCGTCGGCAAAGAGACCGGCCACAGCGAAGGCCATGGCGATTCGATGATCACCGAAACTGGACAGGCGCGCACCGCGCATTGGCGCGGGCCCATGTATTTCAAGGCCGTCATTCAGCTCAATCACTTGTACGCCCATGGCCCGTAAATTGTGGGCGATCGCGGCAATCCGATCGGTTTCTTTGACACGCAGTTCGTGGGCATGGCGGATGATGGTTGTTCCGTTCGCGAGCGCGCCCGCAACCGCCAGCACCGGCAATTCATCGATCAGCTGCGGAATTTCTTTCCCGTGAATCACCGTGCCTTTGAGCGGGACACCGGTTACTTCAACGACGCCGCGCGGTTCCAATTGATCGACATCCTCGACCGCTTCACGCACTTGCGCGCCCATTCGAACCAAAACACCAAGCAAAGCGGTTCGGGTATCGTTCAATCCGATGTTGCGCACGAGGAGATGGCCGCCCGATTGCGCAGCAGCCGCGACCAACCAAAACGCAGCGGAAGAAAGGTCGCCCGGAATTGAAAAATCGCGCGACTCCGGGACCTGGTCGCCGAAAACGCTGATGGTGTCTTCGGTTTTGGCGGTGCGAATTAAAAAATAGTTAAACATCAGCTCGGTGTGGTTACGGCTGGCCGATGGCTCATCCACGGTCGTTTTTCCCTTGGCAAAAAGTCCGGCCAGAAGAATGGCGCTCTTGACCTGAGCGCTGGCAATGGGCGAGCGATAATGAATTCCACGCAAAGATCCGCCGCGGATGCGCAGCGGCGGCGTTTGTTCCGGACCTTCCGCGACAATGTCCGCCCCCATTTTTCGCAATGGCTCGATGATGCGGTCCATCGGGCGCCGGGCGAGGGACGGATTTCCGACTAATCGCGTTTCAAAGGTTTGGCCGGCAAGCAAACCGGCGAGGAGGCGCATGGTTGTGCCGGAACCGCCGCAATCGATCTCATCTTTTGGCGGAGTCAGGACCCGTTTTTTTCCATGAACAATGAGAATATCCGGTTCCGGTTGTTCAATCTGGATTCCAAGCGCGCGCAATGCGCTCACCGTGTGCATGCAGTCGTCGCTCGGGAGAAAGCCGCGCAAGTTGCAAACGCCATTTGAAAGCGCAGCGATAATAGCTGCACGATGTGAGATACTTTTGTCCCCCGGAACTGTGATCTCAGCTTCGACCCGAGGCGCTCGTTTTACGCGCAACTCCATAAATCAATTAAGAAAAGCGATGCTGCATTCAGTATTCTGGCATTCAGCATCAGCCGCAACTGTCGTTACGGAACCAGAAAGATCTTGTTCGTAAAAGGGTCTTTAACTTCAGTGCCCGGCGGAAAACCGCGCACATCGACAAGTCCCTGATCGGCAGCGTACGGACTTTTGACAAAGCCAGGTTTACCAGGAACAGGCGTGCCGTAGGGATAATCGCCTTTTGCTGTTTTTGTGGGCGCGGCCGCTGTCGGCGCCGGCGCTGGTGGTTGCGCGGAAACCTCAGCGTTTTCCGGTGGAGGCGCATTTGGATTAAACGGCTGCTGTGTCGGCTGATTTTCAACACCGGTTTCCGCGGGGTAGCGCGCCTGGGTATGCCGGGCGCTTGCGGGCGGAACCTCGTTATCAGTGCACGCCGAAATAAAGAACGCGCCAAGGAGCGCTAGTGAAAGCCACAATTTCATAATTGCTTGGACGGAGTTTACACTGGTTCTATTTCAATGCCAGTGCCCTCGGAATCACAATCTGATTTTGTAAAAGCCAATCCAGCGGCGACTTCCGAACCTGTTGCAGCAATGGAGACGGGTCCACAAATCCTGATCGTCGACGACGATGCGGCCAGTCGAAAGCTGCTGGCGCGGATGCTTTCTTCGGCTGGTTACACTTGTCGCGAGACGGACAACGCAACTGACGCATTGGATCTCGTTCATCAAAAACAACCAACTCTCCTGTTGCTCGATTTCAAAATGCCCGGAATCGATGGCGCGGAAGCGCTGAAGCGGTTGCGGGCAGATCCGAACCCGGCGATCGCTCAGATGCCGGTGATCATGCTGACCGGACACGGGGAGAATGAAGTGCAATGTCTCAACGCCGGAGCGAACGATTTCGTAATCAAACCAATCAACGCCGAAGTGTTGCGCGCGCGGATCGAAACGCAACTGCGGGTCCATTCACTGCGCGCTCAGTTACAGCAGCAAAATCAGGAACTAGAGGCGTGGCGTCGAAATCTCGAGCGCGATTTAGCGGCAGCGCGGCTAACCCAGCAAGCACTGATTCCACAGAAAGCGCCGATATTGGCGGGATGGGAGATCGCGGCCTGTTATCGTCCGTTGATCGAAGTCGGCGGCGATATCTACGGATGGCTGCCAATAAGAAATGACCACTGGCTGTTCTGGATCGCAGATGCAACCGGTCACGGCGCTGCCGCTGCGTTAATGACAACTCTTGCCAAACTTCTGTTTCATCATGGACACGCGGAACACGAACGGCCAGCCGCGATCATGCAAGCGGTCAACAATGATCTGCGTGGAATTTTTGGTGGCCGCTCGTTCATGAGCGCGATGTGCGTGGCCTTGGATCCGAAAAGCGGACGGGCGAGTGTGGTCGGCGCGGGGCATCCGCCGCTTCTTGTCACTCGATTCGGTCGCGGCACCGAAGCGATCGCGGCTTCCGCACCGCCGCTGGGCCTGGTTGAGCAATCGAGTTTTACCGAAACCGCTCTGGAATTGAATCCGGGCGACGCGTTCACGCTTTATACCGACGGATTGTTCGGTGCTGCCAAGACCGGCGGGCAACCGTCAACGCCGACTCAGCTCGCGGGAATGATTAATCCTTTTGCTACGAGTGCGGAGGCATTACTGGAGTTGATGCTGAAAGCGGCCGCGCGCGATGGCGCAGATTCGCGGCCCGATGATGTCGCCGCACTTGTTGTGCGGCGGTCCAATTAGCAAGAAAAAATTTTTCAGCCCGAAAATTAGTGTTGCTCTGCCGCAAACGAAGCATTAATCAGCCTGTATGCCGAAAACCAAAACTCCTTCAAAACGCAAACCCAATCCCGCCTTCATGAGACCAGTCCAGCCCGATGACAAGCTCGCCCTTGTCGTTGGTTCGAAGCCGATACCGCGCTCCGAGCTTACCAAGAAGCTTTGGGACTACATCAAGAAAAACGGTCTTCAGGACAAAACGAAGAGAACCCAAATCAACGCCGACGATGCGCTCCGTGCGGTTTTCAACGGCAAGAGCCAGGTCAGCATGTTCGAGATGACGAAGCTCGTCTCGGGCCACATTCGGTAGACCGCAGATTGTGGTTTGAACCCCGCGCACAATCGCGGGACTGGATAGACTGAGCGGGCAAACCCGCGTCAGTAGCGTTTGCACTGCAACCGGACATACTTGCGCCGAAGAGCTGATTGAATCAAATTTCGGCGTGAAGAGTCTAATTGTTCCGCTTGCGGTCGCATTGACCCTCTCCACTGCATCGTGCGCGCGCGCCGATCAGGCATGGACGAGCGATTATCAGAAGGCCCAGCAAGAAGCGAAAGCGAGCCATAAGCTGGTGCTCCTCGATTTCACCGGTTCCGACTGGTGTGGTTTTTGTTTCCAGCTCGACAGAGCGATTCTCTCAAAGCCTCAGTTCAAGGATTACGCCAGCAAAAACCTCGTTCTAGTGGAAGTTGATTTCCCGCGCCGCAAAGCGCAGAGCATTGAGACAAAGAAACAAAACCAGCAACTGGCACAGCGATATCAGATCGAAGGGTTTCCTACTCTGGTGGTGTTGAATGGTGAAGGCCAAACCGTTTGGCGCTACGACGGCATGTATATGGGCGACGTTGCGGCGTTCCTGGCCGAACTCGATAAAGTCCGCAAAGGCTGAGCGCGTCCTTCGCTCGCTGTCGATCTTCTCGCAACCTAGGCTATCAGGTTCTGTCTGCTTCGAACGCCCGTTGGAGGACATTCGCCAGTTCGTGACGGGTGAATGGTTTCGGCAGCGCTGCTCGAAAGCCGTAGGTCAGGAATTCGGCCAGGGCTGCTTCGTCCGAATAACCGCTGCAAATAATCGCCGTGACGTTCGGGTCGATATCCCGCAGCCGCTCAATCGTCGCCACGCCTCCCATACCACCGCGAATCGTTGCGTCTAAAATGACGGCCTGAAAATTTTCGCCGGCACGCATCGCCTCTTCGTAGGTCTTTAACGCTTCCGCGCCATCGGGCACTGCCGTCACTTCGTAGCCCAGCGTCCCAAGTAAATCCGAAGTCAGATCGCGAATGGCGGCTTCATCATCCATCACCAAAACGCGCTGATGGTGGAAACCGAAAATTTCATTGACCAGCGTCGGTTCGGGTAATTCTGGTTCGGCGTCAGTGGCCGGCAGATAAAACGCAAATGTTGCTCCGTCCGGCGAATTGCTTTCGAGCTGCAGTAGGCCCCCGTGCTTTTTCACAACCGAATAGCTGATCGACAAGCCAAGCCCGGTGGCCAACGGCTTGGTCGTAAAATAAGGATCGAAAATCTTGGTCGCCGATTTTGCATCGATGCCCCCGCCATTGTCCGTGACCTGCACTTTGACATAACGGCCAGGTCCGATCGGCAGACCGGAGTTAGCGTCGATTTCAAGATTGCTGGCCGAAACCCGGACCGTCCCGCCGTGCGGCATGGCCTCGCGCGCATTGATGATGAGCGCATTGACCACTTGGTCGATCTGGGCCGGATCGACAGAGGATCTCCAAAGATTATCTGGGATATCCACATCCGCCCGCAGGTTGGATCCATGAAGCGAAAATTCGACCGCTTGCGTAACGAGAGCGGATATGGAAGCGACCCGCTTCAGCGGCGTGCCGCCTTTTGAGAACGTGAGCAATTGGTTGGAAAGTTGAGCGGCGTGTTGGGCAGCCCCGCCGGCCCTCGATAAGAATGAGTGCAGATTTCTAGAACTGCCCGGAGCTTCGATTTGCGCCAAACCAATGTTTCCCGAAATAACCGTCAGGATGTTGTTGAGATCATGGGCGATTCCTCCAGCCAGCGTCCCGAGCGATTCCAGCTTGCTCGTCGTCAACCGCTCTTCTTCAACGCGTTTGCGATCCGTTACGTCTCTCAAGAAAACGGAGACGCCGCCCCCGCTGGGATAGGCGAGCAGTTCGAACCACACTTTGCCGCTCGCGTCACTTGCTTCGAATTCAACGGCCACTTGTTCGGACATGGCCCGCCGATAATTCTTTTCGAAGGCATCGCGCGTGAACTCTGGAAATTCCATCCAGAAATCCTTGCCAATTAGATCTTCGCGACGCCGGTCGAGCAGTTTTTCCGCCTGCCGATTCACAAACGTAAATCTCCAATCCCGATCTACCGCAAAAAATCCGTCACTGGTTTTTTCAAGGATATCGGTCATTTTTCCGACCGTTTCCTGCAATTCCGCCCGCGCCTGGTTGCGCTCAATCAGCGCCCGAATGCGTCGTTCCGCGACCGAAAGCCGGACATCCAGAAGCGCCGGATCGATCGGTTTAGTCAGATAATCGTTTGCGCCGGCTTCAAGCGCCTGTTCCAAGTCCTCCGTGTCATCGCGTGCCGTGACCAGAAGAATAAAAAATTCCTCGCCGTTCGGCCCAGAGCGCAATTCCCGGCACAAATCCACTCCGCTTTTGCCCGGCAACATCCAATCCAAAATTAAAAAGGTGAAAGGTTGCTTCGTTAGCTCAATTTCCGCTTCCTCGGCGCTGCCGACCGCGACAACTTCGTATCCACGTCGTTCGATCAGCCGCCGCAAAGTTGTGCGACTTTCCGGATGATCTTCAACGAGCAGTATTTTCATTTTTGGAGATATGAAAGCTTCCCAAAACTCATTTGACCGAAGCACGCGCGAGCATGTCCGACCCCCCGAGAATTTCGGAGCAGGATGGCTGCCACCGCAGGCCGTTCTTCCGCGAAAGATGAGAATCAGATTTTTCCTTAGATAAGATCGACATCATCGGGCAATCGAGCCGCAGCACCTTGCGTTACATTCCGCCTCTGCTAGATACAGCGAAGTTTGGCGCAGCCGCAAAAATTCATCCTGATGTTTCGCTATCTCTTTTTTTATCTTGTTGCTTCGGTGGGCATTGCCACTGCTCACGCCGACGACGCGGTTGCGCCTCAAACAGACGAAAAAGCCAAGACCGCCGCGCCGGCCGAACCCGGGATCACTTTCGATTGGGTCCACGTCGATAGCCCTTACATCGCAATGACGTTCGATGACGGTCCGAGCGCCAAATTGACGCCAAAACTGCTTGATCTGCTCGCCGCTCATCACATCAAAGCCACATTTTTTCTGATTGGCCAAAACGTTGCGGAAAATCCCGAAATCGTGGCGCGAGAGACGCGAGAGGGACATGAAGTCGCGAACCACAGCTGGTCTCATCCGAGTCTCGCGAAAATGTCGGACGACGGAGTTCGTGGGCAGCTGCGCAAAACTGAGGACGCAATTCGAAGCGCAGTTGGCAATCGCCCCACTTTGTTACGGCCGCCTTATGGCTCGATCACACTACGGCAAAAGAAATGGATCAATCAGGAGTTCGGCTACAAAATTGTGCTTTGGGATGTTGATCCATTGGACTGGAGAAGGCCCGGCCCGAGCGTGGTTTGCAATCGCATCGTCAAAAATACGCGCGCCGGGTCGATCATTTTGGCGCACGACATTCATCCGGGCACGATTGACGCGATGCCCTGCGTGCTAAATCAACTCGAGACCAAAGGATTTAAGTTCGTCACCGTCTCGGAACTGATCGCGATGGAAACACCGCTTCCGCCGAAACCTTCGCCATCGCCGAAACGGGCCGGCGCAAGATCGACGTCTCCATCTCCCACGCCACACGACTGATTTGCCGGCATGATCGCCGACCGATATTTGCAGCTCAAGAGCGAGCTCGAAAGCGGCCTCGCCGGATTAATCAAGCTCGGCTCGGAGATGCAGCGGCCGGCCGAACAGCTGAACACCCTGCAGGCGCTACTGCGTGACGTCAGCGAACCGTTGCTCTTTGTCGTCGTCGGCGAAGTGAAATCGGGAAAGTCTTCGCTGCTAAATGCTCTCTTTGGAAATGAATTCGCCAAGGTCGATGTTCTGCCCGCGACCGACCGCGTTTACATTTTTCGCTACGGATCGGACGAAAAATCGACCGAGGTTTCATCGAAACTGACCGAGCGCTACCTGCCAATTCCGTTCCTGCGCGATTTCAACGTCGTCGACACACCCGGCACCAACACGATGGTGAAAGAGCATCAAATGGTCGCGGAGGATTTCATGCCCCGTGCCGACATCGTCCTTTTCGTTTTCTCGGTCGCTAATCCGTGGACGCAATCGAACTGGGAATTCTTGGATTTTCTGCAAAAGACCTGGCTCAAGAAT
>DASTJU010000133.1:0-2268 GCA_035716295.1 Chthoniobacterales bacterium
CTTTCGCGCAAGTCGAGCGTTTGAGTGTACCCGAGCGAATTCGCGAAATACAAAGTACTACCGAGAAACCGCCGAGCAATCGAGGTTTGCGTTACATCGACGTGGCGGACGGCAAAGACCAAGCCAACCTCGTATTGTTTCGTGATCTTGCGGCTAAGCTCAACCCGGTCGCCCAGCTCAAACTTGGAATAGCCGTCGTAATCAAAAGTGAATGCGGCCGTCCGGTTTTTGAAACTGAACTCGGTATCGAAAAGAAACGGATCTTCGTAAAGCACTTCGCCTTTGTAGCTGCGCTGCGAAACCTCGGCCGAGATGGTAAACGGCCGGCCGTAGCCGAACAGGTCGCCCTCCCGGTATTGCGCTCCGATGATTCCACCTTCGAATGTGCCGTAACCGAGTGAGATGCCGAATTGCTTGCTCTTCGCTTCTTCGGCAGAAATGTTTAACAGAAGTGTATCTTCATCCGCGATCGGCGTCGGCTCGATCTTGAGGACATTGAACAAGCCCGTCCGCATCAATGCGCGAAAGCGTTCATCCAAAGCTTCCGGGCTGTAAGTCTTTCCAGCGAGCGAACTGAACCGTTTCTGAACGAAACTCGGACGCAATCGTGTCAGGCCGTTCACAAAAACTTCGCCGCTAAAGTGATAAAGTTGACCGGGCGAAACCGCGACGTCTACCGGAATGTGGCCATTGGCCGCCGCCGTCGGCTCGGCTGTGGCTTCGACCTTCACTTCATAGTAACCACGAGTTCGAAAATAAGCCTGAAGGCGGCGCGGGATGTCGGCAACCCGCGCGGCGGTGAAAGGTTGTTTCAACAAATCGTCGATCTGTCCGCGCAACGCGTCCGCGCCGTAAATCGTTTGCCCGTGGAACGAAACGTTGCCGAACAAATACTGCCGGCCTTCACGGATCGGAACCGCCACGTCGACCTGGTTCGCTTCATCGTGAAACGTGTAGCGTGGTGGATCGACGGCCGCGTCGAGGAAACCTTCCGCGACATACAAGCGATGGACCAGCTCCACGCCTTCCTGAACATCGGATGCGACGAACGGAAGATGCCGTTGCAGCTTGGAGTAGCGCTCGCGGGTCGGGCCGACCACAAAATCGAACAACTTGTCCGTGGGCTCAGCCGAATTTCCCTCGAACGTGATCGTGCCGAGGGTCATGAGCGCACCCTCGTTGATCTCGAGCCGCAGCCGATCGCGACTCTCGATCTTATAATGAACGCTCGCTTTGGTGTATCCGTGCTTGCGATAAAAAACTTCGACGAAAAACGCCAGATCGTCCGCGCGGGCCGGAGTCAGGCCGTAACGGTCGATCGTGGCGAGCTGTTCCTTTACCGCCGACCGCAGATCTTTTTCTTTGAATGCCTGCTGACCGCTCAATTCAACACTGGTTGTGGCCCGCGCGACTTTCTCCTGCTCTTTGGCAACGACGTTCTGCTGCTTTTGTTTTTCCTCGGCCCTGGGAGCGTCAACCGCAGTCTGCGCCGCCAGCTCGAGCGCAGCCGCCAAGTTGCATAGAAAAAAGAAACGGTAGCGGCGCATCATCACTTGAAACGAATCAGATATTTCACCATACCGCGATAATCACCGCCGACGCCAAGATCCCCGAGCAAGACAAACTGATCGTTGATCTTGAAGCGCGCGGTCGCTTGTTGTTGCCCAGTGCGCGGATCGACAGTGCCCACATCCAAATCTAAACGGTCGAAAACAGAACTGCTCTGTGTCCCCTGCCCTTTCTTAAAAACTTTCCGGTAGAGCTGCTGCACGAGCAACATGGCGGCGCGTCCAGCAAGCACGTTGTTATTTCCGGTTAATTGCTCCCGGGTGGTGCCGGTTGCAAGCAGAGAAATAATTTCCTCCTGCGGTAACGGCGGCTCGCTCGTGAAAATGGCCTCGGGCGCGAGCGTCCTTCCATAAATGTAAACATTGATTGTGTAATCGCGGATCACCGACCGGCCGTGCATGTCGATCTTCGGATTCAGCGGATCGCTGGGATCGAAGTAAAGAAAGCCGGACGAAATTTCCAACCGGCTGAATGGAAGGGTCGCATCGACATTGTCCAAACGGATCCAGCCTTGCAAATCGGGATGAAGGCCAGTGCCGGTCAAATGCAGATCGCTGACTGCGCCGCCGTTGGCCAGATTGCCGCGAATCAGAAACGGATCTTTGGTTTTGATTGTGACGTCGAATGTCCAATCGCGAAACGGCGGCTGCGGAATCGAAAAATCCGGGCGCGATGAAGGCGGCTGCGGCGCGGGGCGAC
>DASTJU010000134.1:0-2382 GCA_035716295.1 Chthoniobacterales bacterium
GATTCGAAGGAAATTTTCGTGAGCCCGCTGAGCTACGGCGTCGTGCCGTTTACCGCGAACAAAGAAAAGCGCAGGCTCAATGTTGAAATTGACGCATCGGCCAATGCGAAGCCGGGCGAACAATTGCACATCAATTACAAGACAGATCGGCCCAGCAAGATCGTTATCTTCGCCGTGGATGAAGGAATTCTTCAAGTCACCGATTACAAAACGCCGGATCCGCTCGGGTTTTACTTCCGTAAATGCATGCTGCGCGTCGACACGGCGCAGATTGTCGATCTCATCATTCCGGAGTTTTCGCTGCTGCGCTCGGTGTCAGCGTTCGGCGGCGGCGGCGACATCCAACGCTTGAATCCTTTCAAGCGGGTCACGGAAAAGCCAGTCGTCTTTTGGTCGGGCATCGTCGATGCCGATAGCACCAAGCGCGAAGTCGTTTATGACGTGCCTGATTATTTCGATGGCACGCTGAAGATCATGGCTGTCGCGATCGCGGATGATGCGGTGGCTTCGGGCGAGCGCGAGACTTTGATTCGTGGGCCTTTTGTAATTACACCGAGCGTGCCGGTGCTCGCTGCGCCTGGAGACGAATTCGAAACCGGCGTGACCGTCGCCAATAACGTCGAAAACTCCGGCCCGAATGCAGAGATCGAGCTGCGCGCGCAAACCAATGAGCAACTGTCGATCGCGGGCGGCGCGTCGCAGACGTTGCATATTGCTGAAGGCCGAGAGCAAACAGCGATCTTCAAGTTCCGTGCAACGGACAAGCTCGGATCCGGAGAAATCACGTTCATCGCGCGTGCAAACGGCCAGCAAACAAGGCGCCGCGCTACGCTGAGCGTGCGGCCGCCTGTCCCGTACATGACTGACGTTCGCAGTGGCAGCTTCAAAGAGAGGATCGAAATCCCCCTGACTCGCGAGATGCACCCGGAATTTCGCAAACTCGACGCGACAGTCTCAGCGCTGCCCCTGGGTCTCGCGCGCGGGCTCGATGCGTACCTGAAGGATTTTCCCTTCGGCTGCAGCGAACAAATCACCAGCGGCGCGTTCTGCCGGTTGATGTTGGTTGATGAAACCGACTTCGGTTTGAGCCGCGCCGAGATCAATAAGCAACTCGAACGCACGTTTGGCGTCCTGGCGCGCCGCCAAAATGACCAGGGCGGGTTCGGCTACTGGGTGCCGGAGACCGGCGATTCAATCAGCTTCGTCTCGGCGTATGTGATGGATTTTTTGAGTGAATCGAAAGCCGCGGGATTCGTGCCGCCGCCGGAAATGTTTGCGAGCGGCCTGCGCAATTTGCAAAAAATGGTGACACGCGACCCGACAGACTTCGCTGATGCGCGCACGGTCGCTTACGGGATTTACGTTCTCACACGCGAAGGTGTTATCACGACAAACTACATCTTGAACCTCCGCGATTGGCTCGAAAAACATGAGCACGATCGGTGGCAGAAAGATATCACGGGCGTTTATCTCGCCGGTGCGCTGCATCTGCTTCACAAAGACGCTGAGGCTGAACGTTTGATCGACAGCTACAAGATGGATAATCGCGACACGATTGAGCGCGACGATTTCTGTCAACCGCTCGGCATGAACTCGCAATACATCGCCGTGATCGCTCGCGAGTTCCCCGCGCGGCTACGCAAAATCTCAGCCGAACAATTCCAACACATTCTCAAACCGATCGGGGATGGCGATTTCAACACGCTTTCCTCTGCTTATGCAGTGCGTGCTTTAAAGGCGTACTCGCATGCAATAGCGCAAAATCCGCCGGAGCTAACGATCACCGAGGTACGCAAGGATAAGAAGGAGGCCCGGCTGACGAGCGGAATGAAGCCGCTTTTGCGCTCGGAGTTTTCAGGCAACGCGAGCGCATTGCGCTTCGCGAGCAGCCGAAAGCTGAGCGGCCCCGGCGCGTTTTTCCAAGTCGTTGAAGCAGGCTTCGACGGCCACGCGCCAACTGAGTCGCTCACGAATGGCTTGGAGATTTATCGAGAAATTCTCGGCAAAAATAACGAAGCGGTCACCAACACACGCGTGGGCGAGCAAATCCACGTGCGACTGCACGTTCGCAGTTTACAGCGGGAACCGATCACCAACGTGGCAATCATCGATCTTTTGCCGGGCGGATTCGAAGTTGTCGATTCCTCGGCGCGCACCGGGGCGTCTTCAATTAATGGCGTCGATTACGTCGATGTGCGCGAGGACCGCGCGGTATTCTTCGTCACCGCGCCGACGAACGCGCTCGAGATCGATTACCAAATCAAATCGTGCAACCGCGGCCAGTTCATCGTGCCGCCGGTGTTCGCGCAGTCGATGTACGATCGCAATATCAAAGGCCGCGGGGTCGGCGGAAAAATCACGGTGACCGAATGACACATGAAG
>DASTJU010000135.1:0-2158 GCA_035716295.1 Chthoniobacterales bacterium
TTTCTGCAACTGCAGCCGGCTGCCGTAATCGGGATTCATCACCAGGATGGTCTGATCGACCGTTCCATTTTTCTGAAACGGCATCGCTTCCTGTCCTGTGCCGACCGTTTCGATGATCACATAATCGAAACCCGAGCCCGCGAGGAGGGCGAGACAATCTTGGGTCGCCGGCGAAAGTCCGCCGCCCTGTCCGCGCGTGGCCATGCTGCGCATGAAGACGCGATCGTTCTGCGAATTAATCATCGTCGCGCGATCGCCCAGCAGAGCCCCTTCGCCAATCACGCTCGGATCGTGCGACAAAATCGCGACCCGCGATTGTCGATCCTTGTTCAGAAATCGAAGCACAAGCTCGTCGATCAGTGTCGTCTTGCCCGCGCCACCTGGCCCGGTAAAACCGATCACTCGCGTTGCTGATTTGGACGTTGAGCGTTGAGCGTTGAGCGTTGAACGTTTGCTTCTTGCTTGAGCGTCTTCGATTTCAGTCAGCTTATGAGCGAGGTCGATGTCCGAACTCTTTGCGCGCGGCCGTTTCGCGCGCGGCTTGCCGTAACGTTGGTGAACGAACTTCACCATCTCCTCGAGCGACGTTCCCGCGAAAAAGATTTCGTCCACGCCTCTGCGACGCATGGTTGCGGCATCTTCGTGCGTGATCGTGCCGCCGCCGCCGCCGAAGACTTTGATGTCGGCCGCGCCTTGCTTGCGCAAAAGAGCGACAACTTCCGCGAAGAATTCGATGTGCCCGCCGTTGTAACTGGAAATGCCGATCGCGCGGACGTCTTCCTGGATCGCGGCGCGCACAATATCGCCGACCGATCGATGATAGCCGAGATAAACAACCTCGATCCCATGCCGGATGAACTCGAGGTTGATCGTGTTGATCGCACTGTCGTGCCCGTCACAGATCGGGACAGCAGTCAGAATTCGGATTGGTGAAGCCATCGCGAGAGCGAAAAGTCTAACGGTAATCGTTTGACGGGCAATGGCATTCTAGCCTACTAGCGGGACCGGAATGAAAGAATCAAACGCGTTACGGACAATCGCGGTTGCGGGATTGATTGCCGGAATTTTGGACATCACCTCGGCGTTTGTGATCGCGGCCATCAAAGGAGTTGGCGCGATGCGAATGTTACAGGGAATTACCAGCGGGTTGATTGGCGCCAAGTCTTTTGATGGCGGCTTGGCAACAGCGGCATTCGGTCTGGCCATCCATTTCCTGATCGCCTTTACCGTCGCATCGGTTTTTTTCCTGGCCAGTCGTCAACTTACTTTTCTGACGCACCACCCGGTCGTATCGGGATTTCTTTACGGCATTGCCGTTTATCTTTTCATGTACTGGATCGTGATACGCTTCGTTTTTCCAAATGCTCGCCCCTCACTCTCCAGGGATGTTACCGCCGTCCTCGTCCACATGTTTTTGATCGGGCTACCGATCTCGCTAATTGTTAGTCGCTTTTCGAAAAGGCAGCTTCTCGAAGCCTAAATGAAGGACCCGCTCGACTTTTCCGACAAAGTGGTCCTCGTCACGGGCAGTTCCCGCGGGATCGGCGCGGAAATGATCAAAGCCTTCGGCCAGCGCGGCGCGAAGTGCGTGGTGAATTATTTCACCGACCCGCAGGGCCAGAATAAAGCCGACGCGGAGACGGTCGCCAAAGAATTGAAGGACCCGCTTCTAATTGATTGCGACGTAACGCAGCCGCAGCAGGTGGAGGCGATGATGAAACAAATTCAAGATCGACATGGCGGCCTCGATGTCCTCGTCAACAACTCCGGAGTCATTCGCGACCGCACCATCAAGAAAATGTCGCTCGAAGAATTCGAAAACATCATCCGCGTAAACCTGACCGGCACCTTCATCGCCACTCAAAAGGCGATGCCAATTTTGCGAAATGGCGGCCGGATTGTGAATTTGTCGTCAGTCAGCGGACAGATGGGATTGTTCGGGCAGGCGAATTATTCTTCGAGCAAGGCCGCGATCATTGCCCTGACCAAAGTTTCGGCGCGCGAACTGGCGCGTCAGAACATCACCGTCAACGCGATTGCGCCCGGATTTATCGATGTCGGAATGAGCAAGGGCATGCCCGATGAGGCAACCGAAAACTTTAAGAAGCAAATTCCGCTCGGTCGCTTGGGCGATGCGCGCGAAATTGTCGATGCCGCG
>DASTJU010000136.1:0-4162 GCA_035716295.1 Chthoniobacterales bacterium
GATATCTCCAGTTTCACCGCGTTTCCCGAGGTGCTGGAAGGCCGGGTCAAGACTTTGCATCCGCGCGTCCATGGCGGTCTGCTTTACAAACGCGGCAACGCCAAACACGAAGCCGAAGCGCGCGAATGCGGTTTCGAGCCAATCGATTTGGTGGTGGTGAATCTTTACCCGTTCGAGAAGACGATCCAAAAGCCTGACGTGACCCTGGCCGAGGCGATCGAGAACATCGACATCGGCGGGCCGTCGATGATCCGGAGCGCGGCCAAAAATTACGAATCGGTCACGGTCGTGGTCGATCCGGCCGATTACGACACTGTTTTGGAAAACATGCGCGAGAACAACGGCGAGACCACGCTGAAATTGCGCGAGCATCTCGCGATCAAGGCTTTCATCAAGACGTCAGACTACGACCGGACGATTGGCAATTACCTGAATCGCGAGCAGATCACGGAAGCGTCATTCTCTCTTTCGCTGCCGCTGGTGACGAAATTACGCTACGGCGAGAATCCGCATCAGAACGCGGCGCTCTACGGCGATTTCGATCGCCATTTCGAAAAACTCCACGGCAAGGAGCTTTCCTTTAACAACATTCTCGATATCAGCGCGGCCACGAACCTGATCGCGGAGTTCTCCCAGCCCACGGTCGCGATTTTAAAACACACGAATCCATGCGGCGTCGGTTCCGATGTCGATCTTCGCAAAGCCTGGGAAAAAGCGTTCGCCACCGACAAGCAGGCGCCGTTCGGAGGGATCATTGTTTGCAATCGCGCGATTGAGGAACCGTTTGCCAAAACCATCAGCGAGATTTTTTCGGAAGTGATCATCGCGCCCGATTTTGAGACGAAAGCGCGCGCTCTCTTACAAAAGAAAAAAAATCTGCGACTGATTCGGCTCACCGGTTCCGCACTCGAAGCGAGACCGGCGGTCGATCTTCGTTCGGTTTGCGGCGGGCTTCTGGTCCAAGATTCCGACAACGTGAGCGAAACGCCGGATCAAGTCGTGACCAAGCGCAGGCCGACAAAAAACGAGCTCACCGCGATGCTCTTTGGCTGGCGCGTGGTCAAACACGTGAAGTCGAACGCGATTGTTTATTCCGCGGCCGATCGCACCCTCGGGATCGGCGCCGGGCAAATGTCGCGGGTCGATTCCTCGCGGATCGCGATTTGGAAAGCGAACGAAGCGGGGCTTTCGCTGAAAGGCAGCGCCGTCGCGAGCGACGCATTCTTTCCGTTTCCGGATGGTCTAATCGCGGCCGCCGACGCCGGCGCCACCTGCGCGATTCAACCGGGCGGCTCGGTCCGCGACAAGGAAGTGATTGCCGCCGCCGACGAGCGCAAAATGGCGATGATCTTTACCGGTGTTCGCCATTTCCGGCACTAGTTCACGGCTGAAACGAAATCGGTACAATGACGGTCCAGTCTTGGGCGCCCGGTTCTGCTCGCCATGTTTGCAGGGCTTTGATCGCCGCTTGATCGAGTATCGCTTGGCCGGTCGATTCAATCGTTTGCACGCCTTTTACCAAACCGTTCGTGCCGAACGTCACGCGAAACTTTCCAGAACCGGTGGTCGGCCCTGAACGAAGCATGCGCGCTTCGTAAGGATAACGCGGCGCCGGATTAGAAATGACTCGCGGACGCGCAAATCGCGGGGTCGCCGTCGGTGTCGGTGACTCAGCCGGGGCCGCCGCCCAACGACCGTTTCCCGCTGATTTTGACTGCGCGAATAACGGATCGAGTAATCCTGTCGGCCGCAAACCGTCCTTGGCGGCGGAGGTCGCGATTCCGACAGCTTCACCCTCGGCATCGACAACCGGCGCGCCGGCGGCGTCATTCGGGATCGCTCCGCTAATTTGGAACGCGTCTTTTTTTGGATCGGATCCGAGGGAAGTGATTGTGCCGGCGGCGACGGGTTGATCTTTGTGTTGCAGCGAACTGCCGATCACGACTGCCCAGGCGTTCACCGCAATTGATTCGGAGTTCTTAGCGAGCGGAAGAAACGGCACGCCGACTTTGGTTTCCGCCCGAAGAATGGCGAGATCGGTTTGCGGGTCGGATGCAAGCACGCCGGTGATGTTGCGAATTTTTCCATCCGGAGATTTGGCGACGCCATACGCCGCGTCTGCGACCATCGTCCAACTCGTGACGATAAGACCATCGCGCGAAACAAAGAAAGCGTTGCCGGTGCGCAGAAGCTGACCCTTAGCGTCGAACACGGTGATTTCAATGATCGCGGGCGCAACCTTCTGCGCGACTTTCTGAAATTCTGGTGGCGGCGTTTGTGTCGGCGGCGTCGCCGTGGCTTGTGCTACCGAAGCAGACGGACCCGGCGTGGCATTCGGGGTAGCGCTCGCTGCAACTGGCGGTGGCGTCGGGGTCGATGTCGCCAGCAACGCGCTACCTGACGGCGGAGGATTTCGTCCACACCATGAATACGCCAGGACGACGAAAAGGATCAGTCCACAAACTAATGCGAGAGTCGATTGTCTCATTTGAGACCGGTCACGATCAATTCGGCGGACGCGGCGTTAGTGGTTTTCTTATCGCGCGGACGACAGTCGCCACATCCAAATGCTTAATCCGCCGGCCACGACGACTGCGACCCAGCTTCCCCAAAGTGGGATTTGATGCGAACCGATCTGCACCGTGAAATGCGACATCAACACCCGCCAAATGTGGACAAGGCAGACAAGGCCGAAAACGAGGCTGGCAATCCGCAAACCAGTTTGTTGTGAATTCATGTCCACATTTTCACATGTCGGTCTTCGCTTTGTCAGCAAAAATGCGCCGCGATAAGGATCGCCTGTCCGCCGTCTCGTCGAGCCGTAGCCTTGTGCGAAGGCTGAAGCCTTGGCGAAGGCGGATTAGGCGGCCCGAGCGCCCCGAAACGCGGCCACTTGCACGACAACTCCAATCGCCGCCAGTGCGACGAACAGAATCGTCGCGCCGGTCTGGGGCAGCACGATCGTGTGGCAGATCAGATACGCGCCAACCACCGCCGAGAGCACAATCAGCGTCCAATCGAACAGCGCCAGCAATAGAATCGCGCCAATGATGCCACCGATGATGAACGTGACTCCCGGATAATTCGCGCCGTGGACAAGAAACGCCGTGACGAGCGCGAGCGCCAGTTTTCCGCCGGCCAGAAATCCGGCAATCGCGATCGCGATCTTTTGCAGAAACATCGCGAGCAATGCGCCGATAAATCCAAAAACGACCGCGACGCTCAGTTGCAAGACTACCGACGGCTCGTGGACAAGATGCGGGGCGACTTCCACACCGGCGGCGAATCCGACCGCGGCCACGCAAAGCCAGAAAAGTTTTCGCCCGAAAAACAAAATCACCGCGCCGATCAGCACGCTCAGAATTGGAATCGGTAAGTTCATCTCCAGCTCTACAACGATTTCGTTTTGTGCCAGTTCGACAAATCCCGCCCCAACAATCGCTCCAATTCTTTGATGTCGAATTGAAACGTCTCGATCAAGCGCGATCTCAACTGATTGTCGATCTTGTCGGAGTATTCCTGCTCGAACACGCTCGCTTCCGGCGGAACGAATGAGGAATCGACGCCGAGAAATTCGAAAACACGGCGCAAGGTTTTCTGATGCTCATTGCGTAATTCTTCATTTAAAAGAATCAGGCAATTGCCTGTGCCGAAAATGTTAAACAACCGCCGGACCTGATGCGCGTAAAAGCCGCGATCGACGTAGGAATAAACGCGATGTTGCAACGGCAACTCTTCGCGGCAGCGCTCCGGTTCTTTTTCGATCGCTTCGGCGAAAGATAATTTCTCTTTGCCGCGTTTTGTTTCCATGTTCCAGGCCGAGAACGCGCGCTCGACCGGATTTCGCAGAACGAGAATCCATCTCATCTTCGGATTGTATTTCCAGATCCGATACGGGGCGGTTTCCCAATACATGTAGATCGGACTCGCTTCGCCGATCACGCGCTGTTTCGGCTTCGGCTCAAAATTCGCGTGATACTTTTTGTAATCGGTATCGTCCTCTTCGCGATCGAAGAAGTGCAGCTCTTTCTTCGTTTCCGGCATGCAAATCTCCGGATGCTGCCGCAAAAACGAATCCAGCGCAGACGTTCCGCCCTTCTGCGTCCCACCAATTACAAAATCAACGCGCATGTTTTTGTTTTGTCATTCCGAGCGAAGTCGA
>DASTJU010000137.1:0-3310 GCA_035716295.1 Chthoniobacterales bacterium
TCGTGTCGATCGTTTGCGGAATTTCCCAGCGCACATCGGGCGACATGCTCGATTGCTGGAAAAGGGCGCTTCCTTCCCAGACGAACCGCGGACCGAACGGCGTGTTGCTGGTGTTGGCCAAATCAATTTGTCCGGCGTTGCCGCTCGTGATCAGCGTCGGACGCTGATTGATCGTGCCGTGGCAATCGACGCATGTGATCGTGGTTGCGTTGCGCGGTTCGCCGTAAAGCATGCCGTTGCCATGAACATCGACATTGAAATGGCAATCGCCGCACTGCATCCCATGCGCGAGATGGACATCTTTCAAGTGCACGGCTTTCGCGAACTTCCTTGAATCGTCGTTGTCGATCTTGTTGTCGTCGAGATCGAGGAGGTTGCCTTTGCGATCGTGTTTGAAAATCGCGCGAAAAACCCAGCCGTGTCCGTGATAATCGGCGAACTGGGTGTGCTTAAGCTGCGGATTTAATTCTGCGACCTGGTCGAGAAAAGTTTTATCTCCCCAAAGTCCGCGCGCGGCCGCGGCTTCGGGGTTCTCCATTGTCGATCTTACGAGCTCGCTGTCGGTTGGATTGTGCTGTTCCTTCGGATACATCAACTCGCCGTCGGTCTCCTGGTCCCACCAGGTGTAACCGAGATACGGATTTACGAAGAGATTTCCCTGATGCATGTGGCAATTCATGCATTGGCTCGACGGAATCGATCGGGTGAACTGATGCATGACCGGATGACCGCGCTCGGTTTTCGGAATCGATTCGTCGGCGGTGAAACTTAAACCCTGGTGACCGAATTTGTTCCACCAGCCCGAGTTCGTTGGTGAACGATCATTCGCGTAAACAACGTGGCAGGCTGAGCAACCGCTGGATCGGTAATCGCCGGGATGATCGTTCGATCCAAAAAATCCGAGGAGCGGATCGTGCAATCGCGTTTTTTGCAAACCGAGAAAAACGGGATCGGTGCGATTCAATGTTCCGAGACCGCGCTCGGAGAGGCGGCGGTCCGGTTTGCCATTTGGCTCTTCGCTTGTCGGCAGGCCTAACGAAAGAGGTTTGCGCCCGCCTTTTTCAAAAATGCGCAAAATGTTTCCGGGATTACTGAGATTGAATCGCGGCAAAGGCTCGATGAACGGCAGGATGCCGTGAACCTGCGTGTCTGCGGGCGTGACCGGAGTGTAGTTGATTAACTTCAGCGGTGCTCCGTCCGCGCCGTAGGCCTGACCGAACCGATAATTTTTCTCCGGATAAGCGCCGTTATTATATAGAGCAGCGCCCCAGAGCATGGCGCCGTGGTTCATCATGCTGTGATCAACGTTGCGAATGATCTCGCCGTGACAGAGACCACACGATTGCTGTGCCACGCGCAGATCGCCGGGGTTCAGGAAACGGATGAACTCGGGCGACTCGTGATTGAGCCAGGCATTTGAATTCGGCGGCTTGGCGGAAGTTTTCCAAAACTCTCTGTTCTTCGGCAATATGTGCGCCTGCTCTTTCGTTAGGCCGCGCGCGGGATTTCCTCCGTGACAATCGGTGCAGCCGAGAACGACATTTTGTTCGGCCTTGTGCATCGGCTCGACGCCCTGATGGCATTGCAAACAACCGACACTCTTTCTGTCCGCTTCCGCCTGGGTTTGGTCGATCCAGTTTCGCGGCGGCAATGACGCGCGCGCGATTGTCGATCTTGTAACCGGAACGGAAGTCGGTGGACCGTAGCCCTCTTCGGAGGCTCCAAACGCCAAAGCCCAAATCCCAGAGAAGCACCAAGCTCCAACCATCAAATTCCAAATCGCACGCGTGAATTTCCGTTTTGGAATTTGAATATTGGAATTTCCCTGGTGCTTGGGATTTGGTGGTTGGGATTTCACTTAATAAGTGAGAGTCAGTGTCACGATCGCGCTGTAGAGAAACGGATCGACGTGGCCGGGTGGGGGACTCGGGTAACCGAAGACCGGCACGGTGTTGGTGCGATAAATGTCTTTGTAGCCCCAGCGCGGAACGAGAAAGCCTGCGCCGGCGCTGAGAATAATGTTGTCCGTCAGCAACGGCCGCCATTCGAATCCCGCGCTGCAATCGAGCGCGAAGTCGTTGCTCGCTTTGTTCGTGAACAAGACAAGCTTGGTCGTTTCGGTCGTGACCGTGCGGATGTAGTTCACATTGATGAAGCTCTTCAGCTTCGGCAAAATATCGGCGTCGAATCCGTAGCCGAAAATGAGCGCGCCCGGATTGACGAAATTCGCCTGGCCTTCCGATTTACTGGTTCGGAAATCGATCACCAAACTATCGCGCTGTTTAA
Source organism: Chthoniobacterales bacterium (assembly GCA_035716295.1). Classification (GTDB taxonomy): domain Bacteria; phylum Verrucomicrobiota; class Verrucomicrobiia; order Chthoniobacterales; family UBA10450; genus AV40. The sequence continues at coordinate 2,287 of DASTJU010000137.1, forward strand.
AATTAACCGCCGTGCCGGCGAGATTGAATCCTTGATGCGAGAAAAAGCTGAACGGACCGCCAATGAAAAACGGCCGATCGAACACGGTATCGAATCCGGTCGCGTGCGAATCGGCCGGGTCGCTGTCGCCGCTTGCGTAAAAGGCCGACAACTTGTGGCGCATCCAATCTTTGTCGACTGATAACTCGAGCGCGGCCATTTGCGCGTTGATGTCGACCCGTTGCCCGGCGATGCCATTCACGCTGTCTTCGCCGAGCACTTGATAGAAGGCGTGATCGATGTTGAGCCAGCCAATGTGTCCGTCGCCGGTCCAGCCGAGGTAATACGCTTGGAGATAATGATCGACCACGGTGCCGAGCAAGTTCGGACGAGTGAGAAACCCATTCTTGTCGTAATGCCGGCTGTTGTTGTCGAAGTCGCCGACAAACGTGAGCTCGCCGGTGTAACCCTTCCAAATCAGGTCCTGCCGGAAAACATTCGCGACATAGACCTGCTGCTTGCGTGGATCGAATTCGTTCAGATCCGAATAGGTATCTTTCTCGCGCATGTCGAACGCGGCGACGTTGTATTGCCAACGGTTGTTGTCGTAATTGCCAAAAATCCGGACGCCGAGGTTGGTATCGTTGAAAATGAATCCGCGGAAATCGCTGACGAACGGTTGCATGCCGGCGCGGAGCGAAATGAAATCGTAATTGTTCGAGAGATCGCGCAAATGAATTTCGGCGAACGCTTCCTGTAACGACCAGAATTCTTTTTCCCGCGTCGTCCCTTTTTGCGGATTCGGATTCACGACGTTGTTTTCTTCGACGTCGAGGTAGTTGTGATTGTAAACGCCGAGTAACCGCAGCGCCCAATCAATCGGCTTGAACGCGGTCTCGCCTTTGAACAAATCGACGCCAATCGAAAAATCGTTCGACCAAAACTGCTGGTCGCTCCGTCCGAAAAATTCCGAGCTGTTCGGCTGCGCCGCGCTCACCCCGCTCGGCGTCGGCAATTTGCGCGCCTCGAATTGGAAAAAATCTTC
>DASTJU010000138.1:0-5649 GCA_035716295.1 Chthoniobacterales bacterium
GTCTTCGGGTCCGGTTCGACAAAAGCCATCGCGAAAAAATCCGGTCACCGGATCGCGGCAACAACATTTGAGTTCGGTACCCAGAACGTTGGTCGGCATAAATCAGGCGAACTCTGGCTCTTCAGTCGAAACGGTCGCTTCGCCTTCGCTTTGCCGGAGCGCTTGCTGGACTGCGCGCCATGGGAGCATTGCGCATTTCACACGCTGCGGAAACTTGCGAACACCGCGCATCACCAGGAGATCGCCGAGCTTTTTCGGCGCATCGTTGTTCCCCGACGTTACTAGGTCGTGAAATGCGTGGAGCATTTCCTCAACTTCAGCGCGGCTTTTGCCCTTCAACTTCATCGTCATCAATGACGCCGATGCCTGACTGATGGCGCAGCCGTGACCGGTGAACTTGATTTCCTGCAACCCGCCGTTGCCATCGAATTTAACCGCGAGATGGATTTCGTCGCCGCACGACGGATTATCACCGTGCACGCGCACGACTGCATCAGGGAGCTCACCGAAATTCCGCGGCCGCCGGGAATGATCGAGAATCACCTCCTGGTAAAGTTCTTCGAGATCGCCAAGTTCCGGGTTCATTTGAAAAAGCGGACCGCGTTCTGGAGGATGTCGATCATGCGATCGACTTCCTCACGCGTGCTATAAAGATAAAAACTGGCGCGGCTTGTTCCAGGCACGCCGAATCTGCGCATCAACGGCTGGTTGCAATGGTGACCGCCCCGGAGCGCCAGGCCATACCGGTCCGCGAAAGTTGTGAGATCATGCGGATGCGCTGAGTCCATGACAAAACTGATGACGCCGCCGCGGTCTTTCGTCGGTCCAATCATTCGCAAACCTGGAACTTCGGCCATTCCTTTCAGAGCGTACCCGGCAAGATCGACATCGTGGTCAAAAATTTCAGTGCGGCCGATCCCTTCAAGGTAATCGATCGCGGCGGCGAGTCCGATCGCGCCGGCGATGTTCGGCGTGCCAGCTTCAAAACGGTGCGGCGGTTTTTTGAACGAGCTTTTTTCCAAGGTAACGCTCGTGATCATCTCGCCCCCGCCGTGCCACGGCGGAACCGATTCAAGAATTTCCGATCGTCCATAGAGGACGCCGATTCCAGTCGGCGCGCACATTTTGTGACCGGAGAAAGCGAGAAAATCGCAGCCGAGTTCCTGAACATTGAGCGGCATGTGCCCGATGCTTTGCGCGGCATCGATCAGAGTGACTGCGCCCACTTTTCTCGCCTTTTGGCAAAGGTCGGCGACGGGATTGATCGTGCCGAGGGAATTGGAAACGTGAGTGAAGGCGAACATTTTCACTTCTGGCGTGAGCAACGACGAAAGTTTCTCGAGCGCGAGAGTGCCGTCGTCGCGCACCGGAACGAACCGCAATTGCGCGTCGATCCGCTCAGCGAGCAGCTGCCACGGCACGAGGTTGCTGTGATGCTCCATTTCCGTGAGCAAAATCACGTCGCCGGTGCGCAGAAATTTTCCGCCCCACGCTTGCGCGACCAGATTAATGCTCTCGGTCGTGCCGCGGGTGAACACGATCTCGTCCGCGCTCGCCGCGCCGATAAAATCGGCGACGCGCTGTCGGGATTTCTCGTAATGCTCGGTCGCACGCATGCTCAGAGCGTGCAGGCCACGATGCACGTTGGCGTTTTCATGTTCGTAGTAATTTCGGACGACATCCAGCACGGACGTTGGCTTCTGTGAGCTGGCAGCGCTGTCGAAATAAATCAGGGGATGACCGTTCACGCGCTCCCGCAGAATCGGAAAATCTTCGCGGAGCGCGGACCAATCCACCCGGCTACTTGCCGCTTTATGCATGAGATAATCTGCTCCATGCGCCGGTTCGCGCCAGTTTATTCCCGACGCGCTAAGATCGAGATCTCCAGGATTTTAGTATTGCTGCCGGCGTCGGCGCGTTCCTAGACTTTGCCGTTAGATCAAACCTCACAACAACGAAGGAGTCCGCTTCAATGAAAACAATTATCTTCTCAAGTCTGTTCCTTGCGGTAGCTGCGTTTGGGCAATCGTCGGAACCGGCCAAAGGCGTCACTGCAACCGCGAATTTCGCACCGGTCGGTGACATTCACGCGCACGTCTGTGGAATTCATTTCTACAGTGGCGATATGAGCCGGCAAGTCATGGCCGACCATTATTGCGCGCATCTGAGCGACGAAGTGTTGCAATGCATCCTTTACGATTCGAACAAACCGGGCGCTCGCATGATTGGAGTGGAGTACATCGTCAGCGCTAAGATTTTCGAGTCGTTGCCGGCGGAAGAAAAGAAGCTGTGGCACAGCCACAACTATGAAGTGAAATCGGGCGTGCTGACGGCGCCGACCATGGCGGATGCGGATGAGAAGGGATTGATGAAAGTGCTGATCGGCACCTATGGCAAGACGTGGCAGACATGGCAAATTGATAAGAACGACAAATTGCCGCTGGGAATTCCACAATTGATGATGGCGTTCACCAAGGACGGACAGGCGAAAGTGAATCTCCTCGCGCAACGAGATCAACTTTACGGCGCATCGAGCGAGAAAAAGACCGCGCGCGCGGACATTCCTGATTTCAAAGTGGATCCGGGCGCCGACGGCTGGCAAAGGAGCGCTCCGGTGCAGCTCGATCTGAAAACGGTTTCGGCTGCGAAGAAATAGCGGCGTTGGCAAGATCAAGATCGACTGGTTTGGCTTGACTTTTGGTCAGGCAAATCCCTACAACCTTCGTGTCAACGAAGGTCAACCCCGGAGGTCTGTATGCGAACTTTTTATCTTACGATTTCTCTCTTGTTTCTAGGCGCGCGCGTTTCTTTTTGCGGAGCGGAGAAAGCGCCAGTGTCGGATTGGTCGATGAATGCGACGGCAATCGAGGCCTGCAGCTGCCCGATGTTCTGCCAGTGTTATTTTAGTACCAAGCCGGCGGCACATAGTGAGCACGCCGGTCATTCCCATGGCGACGGCGGCGAGCATTTCTGCAAATTCAACATGGCCTACAAGGTGAATCACGGAAATTACGGCGCGACCAAACTAGACGGCGCGAAATTCTGGATCGCCGGCGATCTCGGCGGCGATTTCTCCAAAGGGGAAATGGATTGGGCGATCCTAACTTTTGATCCAACGGTCACGGCGGAGCAGCGTGAAGGCATCAAAACAATTTTGCCACACGTGTTTCCGGCGAAGTGGAAGTCGTTCTCAGTGGCGACGGACGCTCCGGTGAGTTGGAACGCGACGCGCGATCACGCCGAAGGAAAATTGGCGGACGGCAAAAGCGGTGAAGTTGTTCTCAATAAATTCAAGGGAATGACCGACGATCCGATTGTGATGAAAAATCTGAAGTATTGGGGCGCGCCAAGAAATGACGGCTTCATCATGATGCCGAACGACGTCGAGGCTTATCGCACCGGCGACAAAGCGTTCGAATTCAAGGGGACGAACGGCTTCATGATCACGATCGACATTAATTCCAAAGACGCAGCCAAGGAAAAGACCGGCGCATAAGAGCGATGGCCTTCCCGGCGCCGTCCCAAAAATAGTTGGACGACGAAGCGCGTCCCTCCAAGGATGAAAAAAACGGCGACCGTTTATTGGCTGCTCCCGGCAAAACCAGAGCGCGACTTGTTTTGTGAAGTCGTGCGCATTCTGCGCAAAGAATTTCGAGCGCCGAATTTTGAGCCGCACTTAACCCTCTTTTCGGCGAGCAAAGATCGACGACCACCAAAAGAAATTTTACGGCAGATTTCAATGCGACCGATTCGGCTAACCGCAGGCGGAGTCGGTTTTTCGTCCGAGTTCACGAAGACACTTTTTGTGCGGCTTAAATCAAGTCCGGCGTTGAGAAAACTGGCGACCGATTTTAGCCGCGCCGCAAAATCGCGGGCAAAGGCCCCAAGCGATCCGCACATGAGTTTGCTTTACAAGAAACTGCCGCGGACGGCGAAGAAGGAACTTGCCGCCGTGATGAAGCTGCCTTTTCGCAGTGTTGTTTTCGATTCGATCGCGGCCGTGCGTTGCGCCTCACCCTCGCGGACCAAGGCCGATGTCGAGGCCTGGAAAATTCTCGCCAGGAAATCACTACGCCGATAACGAATTGAAATCTTTTCCATCGGTTCGAGTTTTATTGGCCGATGGAATCGCGGACTAAAATTTTCGGCGAACACGATCCGGCGACGATCAAGCAGATCGAAACGTGCGTCGCGACCGGTGGCGAGCGCGCCGTGCTGTGCGCGGATGGCCATAAAGGTTACGCCCAACCGATCGGCGGCGTAGTCGCCTACAAGGACAAAATTTCGCTGAGCGGCGTCGGCTTCGACATCGCCTGCGGCAATCTCGCGATCCTTACTGACACCAAGCGCGAAGAAATTGCGCCGAAGATCGACAAGATCATGGACGACGTAGTGCGGGAGATCTCGTTTGGGATCGGACGCAAAAGCAAAACGCGCGTCGAACACGAATTGTTCGACGATCCGGCGTGGCAGCTGAAGCCTATCGGCGATTTAAAATCGATCGCGGCCGAGCAGCTCGGCACCGTGGGCGGCGGAAATCATTACGTCGATATTTTCGCGGACGAGCAGGATCGGATCTGGGTTGGCGTACATCTTGGGTCGCGCGGACTCGGGCACAAGACGGCGACGCATTTCTTGAAAGCAGCCGGCGGAAAAGACGGAATGGACGTGCCGCCGACGGTGGTCGATGAAAAATCAGAGATCGGTCACGATTATCTCGCGGGAATGGAATTGGCCGGACGTTACGCGTATGCAGGACGCGAAGCGGTTGCAAGACATGTGACCAAAAATATTTTGGGCGCGCAGATTGTCGATGAAGTGCACAACCATCATAACTTCGCCTGGCGCGAGAAACACGATGGCCAGGATTTTTGGGTCGTGCGCAAAGGCGCGACCCCGGCATTTCCCGGACAAAAAGGCTTTGTCGGCGGAAGCATGGGTGACGACGCGGTGATTGTCGAAGGCGTCGATTCGCCAACTTCGCGCGAAGCGATGTTCTCAACAATCCATGGCGCAGGGCGAATCATGTCGCGCACCGCAGCCAAAGGAAAATTTGTTAGAGTCGGCAACAAGCGAATCCGCCAGGACGGACTCGTCAGGCACGATGAAATGATGAAATGGTTGCATGACCGCGGAATTGTTTTGCGGGGCGGGGATTTGGACGAAGCGCCGCAAGCATATCGACGATTGCCAGACGTATTGAACGCTCACGCTGGCACGATTCGAATCCTGCACACCCTGCGACCACTTGGTGTGGCGATGGCCGGACGCGATATTGTCGATCCTTACAAAGACTGAAGCGAAGCGGTCAGGGTGTAACGCTCGCAGAAACTTCGGGAATGGGCGTCTCAGACTCGGATGTCGATGTTGCGGATGGTGCGGGAGTTGGAGATGGCGACGGCAATGGCGTTGGAGTAGGTGAAACGCCGGCGATTTTCGCCAGTTCATCTTCGAGGAGACGTTTTTCTTCGGCGTAGATCGGACCGCGCTTCGCGACCTGGATGTATTCCTTGGCGCCATCGGTCTGATTTTCATCGAGAAGCAAAACTGCAGCGTAAACGGCGGAATGCGATTCATGCAATGCTTCGGGCGGCAGCTTTTGCAGAATCTCAAGGCCCTCGGTGGTCCGACCCTGCGCATACAGTGAGA
>DASTJU010000139.1:0-9714 GCA_035716295.1 Chthoniobacterales bacterium
CTTCCTGTTTTTTGGCTGCTTCAGGCTTCTTGTCGTCCGATTTCTTTTCAGCTTCGTGCTTCTTGGCAACGGCCTTATCCTGTTTTGCGTGCTGTTGGTGCAGCTTTATCTGCGCGGCGGGATTCTTAATCGCCGGTCGAACCACCACATAACTCCCATTACAACCGGGCACTGCACCGCTGATCAAAATTATTTTCTCGGCTTCGCGGACCTGCATCACCCGCAGGTTTTGTACGGTCACGCGCTCGTCACCCATGTGACCGGGCATGCCCATGTTCTTCCAAATGCGACCTGGCGTTGAACGATTCCCGACGGCGCCATTGCGGCGATGCGTCTTAGAACCGTGCGCCGCACCTTGCCCGTCGAAGTTGTGCTTCTTCATCACGCCTTGGAAGCCCTTGCCTTTGGAGCGGCCGATCACGTCGACAAAATCGCCCGGTTGAAATTGCGTGACGGTGAGATTCACGTCGCCTTCGCCGAGATCGGCCGTTAGGCGAAATTCGCGGACGAAGCGCTTCGGTTCCGAATTCGCGCTCTTGAAAACGCCAAGCTCGGCTTTGTTCACGCGCGATTCCTTTTGTGAACCGAACCCAACTTGCACGGCCGAGTAGCCGTCATTGTCGTTGGTGAGGCGACGTAGAAGAGCGTTATCGCCCACCGCGATCACGGTTACAGGATGGAGCCGACCGGTGGCGTCGTAGACGCTGGTCATGCCGATTTTCTGTCCTAGTAACCCGATACTCATGTTGGCGGCGTGGCAAAATTCTCAAGCGGCTAAATCTTAATCGTAATATCGACGCCCGCAGGCAAATTCAGTTTCTTCAACTCATCCACCGTCTTTGCGGTCGGCTCGATAATGTCGAGCAACCGTTTGTGCGTGCGGATTTCAAATTGTTCCATCGATTTCTTGTCCACGTGCGGCGAACGATTCACGGTGAATTTCTCGATCAATGTCGGCAGCGGGATCGGGCCGGCCACACGAGCGCCGGTGCGTTTTGCCGTCTCAACAATCTCGACCGCGGATTGGTCGAGCATGCGATGATCGAATGCTTTTAAGCGAATGCGAATACGTTGGCCGTCGGTCATTTGTCCTCCTTTTGATCGAGGATTGCCGCGACCAAATTCTGCGGCACCTGTTGGAAATGCGATGGCTCCATCGAGTAACTCGAGCGACCTTTTGAAAGCGAGCGAATCGCGGTGGCGTAGCCGAACAGCTCCGCCAACGGAACTTCAGCGTGCACGATGGTCAGGTTTCCCCGCGACTCGATGCTGTTCACCTGGCCACGACGCCGGTTTAAGTCGCCGATGATGTCGCCCTGATATTCGTCCGGGGTGATGTTTTCTACTTTCATGATCGGCTCGAGCAGGATCGGTTTCCCCTGCCGGAAACCGTCTTTCATGGCGAAGATCGCCGCCATTTTGAACGCGAGTTCGTTCGAATCGACTTCGTGGAAGCTTCCGAAAACAATGTCCGCCTCAACATCGACAACCGGGTAGCCGCCAAGCACACCATCGAGCACTGCTTCTTCGATGCCTTTCTTGACCGCCGGGATGTATTCGCGCGGAATAACGCCGCCGACGATCTTGTTTTCGACGACGAGGCCTTTGCTGCGCTCGCCTGGCCGTAAATCCACTTCAACGTGTCCGTACTGACCTCGACCGCCCGACTGTTTGATTAACTTGCCGACGCCGTGCGCGTTCGTGGTGATTGTTTCGCGATACGCGATCTGCGGCTTGCCGGCATTCGCGTCCACCTTGAATTCGCGGAACATGCGGTCGCGAATGATTTCCAAATGCAACTCGCCCATGCCGGCAATGATCGTCTGGCCGGTATCTTCGTGGGTGTAAACGCGGAAAGTGGGATCTTCTTCAGCGAGGCGTTGCAACGCCACGCCCATTTTTTCCTGATCCACTTTCGTCTTCGGCTCGATCGCCATTGAAATGACCGGATCAGGAAACGTCGGCGGCTCGAGCAGGATCGGATGGTCCTCATCGCAAAGCGTGTCGCCGGTCGTAATGTTTTTGATGCCGACGATCGCGGCGATGTCGCCCGAGTAACAAGTTTCGATGTCTTCGCGCTTGTCGGCCTGAATTTGGATTAACCGCGAGATGCGCTCGCGTTTGTTCGTGCGCGGATTGTAAACCGTGTCGCCTTTGCTCAGCGTGCCGGAATAGACGCGGAAGAAAACGAGTTTCCCGACAAACGGATCGCTCCAAAGTTTAAACGCGAGGGAGCAGAAGTTCCCGTTATCATCCGTCGCCGCTTCCATCGGCTCATGCGTGTCGGGCTCCATGCCTTTGGCCGGGGGAATGTCGAGCGGACTCGGCAGGTAATCGACCACCGCATCCACCAAGTACTGCACGCCGATGTTTTTCAACGCCGAGCCGCCGATCACCGGAACGAATTTGTTCGCAATCGTTTGCCTGCGAATTCCGGCCTTTAGCAATTCCGGCGTAACCGGCTTCTCTTCGAGAACAACATGAGCGACTTCGTCATCAAGATTGGAAATTTGCTCGACTAGATCTTTGTAAGCCTTTTCGACAGCGGCGACGTGTTCCTTCGGAATATCCGCCACCTCATATGTCGATCCGAGCTGATCGCTCTCCGAATAAATGATCGCCTTCTTATTAATAACGTCGAGCTGGCCCTTGAGCTGATCTTCCCTGCCAAGCGGCAGGAGCACAGGCCACGCATTCGCGCCGAGTTTTTTATGGATGCTATCGACCGACATCGCAAAATCAGCGCCCACGCGGTCCATCTTGTTGATGAACGCGAGGCACGGAACGTTGTATTTCGTCGCTTGCCGCCAGACCGTTTCTGATTGCGGCTGCACGCCTGCTACTCCGTCGAAAACTGCAATCGCGCCGTCGAGCACGCGAAGCGAACGCTCCACTTCGGCGGTAAAATCGACGTGGCCGGGTGTGTCAATGATGTTGATCCGTTGCTTGATCCCTTCGAAAGCCTTGTAAACGCCTTCTTCCTTGCGCTGCGCCCAGCTGCAGGTCGTCGCGGCCGATGTAATCGTGATTCCGCGCTCCCGCTCCTGCTCCATCCAATCGGTGACGGTGGTGCCTTCGTGCACCTCGCCCATCTTGTGGATCATTCCGGTGTAAAACAGAACACGCTCGGTGATCGTCGTTTTGCCCGCGTCGATGTGCGCGGCAATGCCGATGTTCCGCGTTCGCTCGAGCGGGAACTTGCGATTCGGCGAGTTCGGGCCCGCCGATGTCGATTTTTTCTTTTCGAGCGTCGCGGGCATAAATTTACCAACGGAAATGGGCAAACGCGCGGTTCGCTTGCGCCATTTTGTGTGTGTCTTCGCGTTTCTTGATCGCGTTGCCCTGGCCTGAGGCAGCGTCCTTGATTTCCTGGGCGAGCGCCTGCGCCATCGGCATGCCTTTCCGGGTATCGGCGTATTGCACGATCCAACGCATCGCGAGCGAGACCTGACGCGGCGGCGGTACCTCCAACGGCACTTGATAAGTCGCGCCACCAACGCGACGCGATTTTACCTCCAAGCGCGGCCGAACATTTTCGAGCGCCTTATTTAAAACTTCGAGCGGATCGACCGAATCGGAACCTTCGCGCGACTTCTCAATCGCGGTGTAGACAATGCGCTCGGCGAGCGATTTCTTTCCGCGTTTCATCACCGTGGTAATGAGACGCGCGACCGCCGGACTCCCATAACGGGAATCGACGCGCTCTTCCTTTTTGTAAACTCTCTTCCGTCGCGACATTGTCGATCTTCTGTTTCAAATTTACTTTTTGTCTTCCTTGGCCGCTGCCGGTGCCGCTTTCGCCGCACCGCCTCCGCCAGCCGCGCCACCTTTCGGGCGCTTCGCCCCATACTTGGAGCGACTTCGCCGGCGTCCATCGACGCCTAACGAATCGAGCGTGCCACGCACAATGTGGTAGCGAACGCCCGGCAAATCTTTTACTCGTCCCCCGCGCACGAGCACGATTGAGTGCTCCTGCAAGTTGTGCCCTTCGCCAGGAATGTAGGCAATCACTTCCTGGCCGTTCGTCAACCGCACTTTTGCCACTTTGCGGAGGGCGGAATTCGGCTTTTTCGGGGTGCGCGTCATCACCTGCACGCACACACCGCGGCGCTGTGGACAATTGGTCAACGCCGGTGACTTTGATTTCACCGACATCTTCCGTCGTCCTTTCCGAATCAACTGATTAATCGTGGGCATTTTTTCCAAACAAAGCGCCGCCAAAAACCTCGTGTTTCAGGCGACAAAAAAACCCGCCCAGTCGCGTAATACACTGTCACGCGCCTGATGCGGTGAGGCGCGAATATAGAGGGAAAATCACGGCTCGCAAAGAATATTTTGCGCGCTGGTTGTTATTTCGCATGAGCACGCGGAATCTCCTTTTCGCATGCAGAAAATGTTCGAACTTCTGACCCAGGATCGGGACTCAAAAGCGCGGCATGGCCGTTTAACGACCGCGCACGGCGCGATTGAAACGCCGGCTTTCATGCCGGTCGGAACGCAGGGAAGTGTGAAGGCGGTAAGTCCGCGTGAACTCCGCGAGCTGAACGCGCCGATTATTTTAGGAAACACTTATCACTTGTTCGTCCGGCCGGGCGTCGAAGTGATTAAACATCTGGGCGGTCTGCATAAATTCATGAACTGGGACCGGCCGATTCTGACTGACAGCGGCGGTTACCAGATTTTTTCGTTGGCGAAGTTGCGCAAAATTTCTGAGGAAGGCGTTCAGTTTCAGAATCACGTCGACGGATCGACTGCGGTCCTCTCGCCGGAAATCGTGATGGAAATTCAGGCGGCGCTCGGAAGCGATATCGCGATGGTGCTGGACGAGTGCCCGCCGTGGCCATGCGAGTACGATTATGCGGCAAAAAGTGCGGAGATGACGACGCGCTGGGCGAAACGATGCAAAGAATGGCACGCAGAAAACGTCGAACGCTCAACGCTCAACGCTCAATCTCAAATTCAGAAATCAGAACAAGAAGCAGACAAGGCCACCACCCCAACCAGACAACTCGTCTTCGGAATTGTGCAGGGCGCGACCTTTGAGGAACTGCGCCAACAAAGCGCACAGGCGATTGTCGATCTTGATTTTGATGGTTACGCGATTGGCGGTGTTAGCGTCGGCGAGCCGGAAGAAGAGATGTTTCGCGCGGTTGAATCGAGTGAGCCGTTCTTGCCCAAGGACAAACCGCGTTACGCAATGGGTCTGGGCACGCCACCGCAATTGCTGGAGATGATCGGGCGCGGCACGGACATGTTCGATTGCGTGTTACCAACACGACTCGCGCGTAATGGAACGGCGTTCAGTTCAGGCGGCACGCTCAACTTGAAAAACGCGGAGTACGCCAGGGACAAACGGCCGATCGAAGACAATTGCGACTGCACAAGCTGCCGCGAATTCAGCCGCGGTTACATCCGCCATCTAATTAAGGCGGAAGAAATTCTCGGCCTGCGGCTGATCACCCTCCACAACCTGCATTTCTATTTAGATCTGATGCGCCAGGCGCGGGCCAAGATCGACAGCGGAACATTCGACGGGTTCCGGAGCGAGTTCGTTTCGAACTACGAAACCCGAGATGATGTCGATCTTGCAGTGTAACGATGGGATTGGGGCGCGTTTTTCTCACGGCGGCAGCAGGGCCGTGGCTAGAGCGATTCGAGATTGCAGCGGAAGCGTTCGGGTTTAAGCTCCCGCTCGCGCAAATTTTCTCATGCTATTTCTATTCTTAGCTCAAGCACAACCACCCGCGCCTGCTCCGGGTCCCGCCGGCGGTATCGGGTTTTTCGTCCCCTTCATTTTCATTTTCGTCATCATGTACTTCGTCCTGTTTCGGCCGCAAAAGAAGAGGCAACAGGAACAGCAACGTTTGATTTCCAGTTTGAAAACAGGCGACCAGGTAGTGACGAATGCGGGGATTCACGGATTGATCGCGAACGTGAAGGAGACAACCGTGATGTTGAAGGTGGCCGATAATGTGAAGCTCGAAATGGAAAAATCGGCAATCACTACCGTGTTGAAGCAAAATTAATGAGTCCGGGCCTCACATTTTTCGCCGGTCTTGGCCTGCTGGTTTTGTTCGCGTGGTATTTTGCGACCGACGTCGGGCTGCGAAAACGCTTGCTCGCCACAACCCTGGTCATGTTGCTGGTCGCGTTCAGCATCGCCACCATCTGGCCGCCGAAAGAAAAAATTCAACTCGGCCTCGATATCCAGGGCGGCACCTCATTCCTGATTCGCCTGATGGGTGGCGACAAGGAAGTGAACAAGGGAATGCTCGACCAGGCGGTCGAGGTCATTCGCAAGCGCATCGATTACTTTGGCGTGAGCGAGCCGGTCATCAGCCCGGTCGGTAACGATCGGATTTTGGTTCAGATTCCCGGACTCGATACGGCGAAAATTCAGGAGGCCCGCGAGCAACTTTCCCGCGTGGCAAAGCTCGAGTTTCGACTTGTTTTTCCGGACAACGGCGAACGGTTGAAAGCGATTGATGACGGCAAGGAAGTCATTCCGCCGGAGTATCGGATCGAAATTTACAAAATGGCGGCCGAAGGAACAGAGAAGCCGCGAGAGGAGCGCTTGCTCGTTAAAAAGAAAGCCGATCTCGGCGGCGATCGCGTCAAAGAATCGCATGCCTATTATGGGAACGAAGGCTGGACGGTGCAGCTCAGGTTCGACAGCGATGGCGCCAAACAATTCGGCAAGATTACCGAGCAATACAAAGGGCACCGCTTTGCCATCGTCCTCGATAGCGTGATTCAATCCGCGCCGGTGATTCGGGATGCGATTTATGGCGGCGACGCCGTCATCACCGGAAAATTCGGCGAAAAAGAAGCGCGTGGCTTGTCCAGCGTCTTGGAAAACCCACTCCAAACACCGGTCAGCATCGAAGAAGAGCGCAGCGTTTCGCCAACGCTCGGCATGGACTCGATCCGCGCCAGCGTCATGGCCGGTTTGCTAGGTCTGGCAATCACGCTGGTGTGCGTGCTCATCTATTATCGACTGCCGGGACTCGTCGCGAACCTCGCGCTCATCGTAAATCTGATCCTTTTGATCGGCGCGCTGACGATGTTCCGGTTCGTGCTGACGTTGCCCGGAATCGCCGGCATCATCTTGACGATCGGTTTGTCGGTTGATGCAAACGTGCTGATTTACGAGCGGTTGCGCGAAGAAATGGCGCTCGGCAAATCGCTCAAAGTGGCAATGGAAACCGCCTACCAAAAAGCCTTCAGCTCCATCTTCGACGCGAACGTGACCACGCTGATCACCGCGATCATTTTGTTCTGGCAGGCCGCTGGTCCGGTCAGAGGCTTCGCCATCTCGTTGACCTTCGGTATTCTGGCATCCCTTTTTACCGCGCTCATAGTCGGCAGGAACGCGCTTGGGTGGCTGGTAGACACTGGCCAGGTGAAAAAGATTTCGATGCTGCATCTCATTTCATCGAAGAACATCAATTTCCTCGGTAAAGGTTTTCTCGCGTGCATGTGCTCGCTTGCGCTCATCCTCGCCGGCGCTACCTCGTTTTACATCAAAGGCGAAAAAAACTTTGGCGTCGATTTTCGTGGCGGTGATTTGGTGACGCTGAGCTCCCCGGCCACGATCGACGTCGGGCAGCTCCGCGATGCCTTAAAACCGGTCGGTTTGGCCGATGCCTCGATTCAGGAATCGGCTCAAAGCGGAAAAAATTACATCACGGTGCGCAGTCCGCTGAACACTAGCGACAAAGTCGAGAAGCAAATCATCCAAACGATGCCGAATGCCGGGTTCAAAGTGGAACGATCGGAGCGTGTCGGCGCTTTGGTTGGCGGCGAACTGGCCAAGAGCTCCGTGGTTGCGCTCGTGCTTGGAATTCTTGGCATTCTTATTTTCGTGACGTTCCGGTTCGAACTTTCGTTCGCGGTTGGGGCAATCGTTGCGTTGTTACACGACGTCATTATCACCGTCGGCGTCTTCTCATTGCTCGGGCGCGAGCTAACGCTAACAATGGTCGGCGCTGTTCTGACCATCGCCGGTTATTCGATCAACGACACGATCGTTGTTTACGATCGAATTCGTGAAGGTCTGGCCAGCGGCCGGCGGGGCACGATCGAAGAGATCATGAACTCGAGCATCAACCAGACGTTGAGCCGCACCATTCTGACCAGCACCGTCACGTTAATTCCAATCCTCTGCCTGTTTTTCTTTGGCGGCGCTGTCCTTCGCGACTTCTCGCTCGCAATCATCGTCGGAGTCGTGGTTGGAACTTATTCTTCGATCTTCATCGCCTCACCCATTGTGCTCTGGTGGACGCGCGCCCGCGGCAAAAGCACGAGTACTTTGCGTAGGGAAGTCACCCAGAACCCGACCGCCGCGAATCCGCTGGCCCGCTAGGGCACCGATTTGACGAACTTCCCCTGCCCGATTAGGCTCCGCATCGCCATTTGGGCACAAAATTTGCAAGTCAGGAGTTGATTATCGATGCCAGAAGTACTCGTTCGCAAAGGTGAGCCGGTTGATCGCGCACTCAAGCGGTTGAAGAACAAGCTTGATTCCGAGGGCATTCTCGAGGAAGTGCGCCGATTGCGCGCTTTCGAGACGCCCAATCAAAAGCACCGCCGTAAAGCGAAGAACAACGCCAAGCGCGGCCGGACAAAGTTCCGCTTTACCGCCTGATTTCGAGCTTCGGTAAGGGCGATTGACTCAATCGCACTCGCAGACGATCCGGAAGCCTAGATCGTTACAGGAAAAGCCGGGCACGTTTGAGCTTCGCACCGTTGTACGCAGACTGCTGAAGCGCGATTTCCAACTCCCGCCGCGATGCACCCGCTTGGTGCCGGCGGTCGATCCCCGCGGGTTCGCTTTCGGCCCCGGCCGATAAAGCTCGTAATAATCGAGACACCATTCCCAGACGTTTCCCGCCATGTCTTCGATCCCGAACGGACTGGCACCGAGCGGAAATGCGCCGACCGGCGAACTTTCCGGATAACCGTCGTCGATGTCGCGGTCGCTCCAGGCAAAAACGGTGTTGCGGTCGGCGAAGTTAGCGAGATCGCCGCGGCCGTCATAATTTCCCCACGGAAATTTGCGCCCATCATTTCCTTTGGCGGCGTACTCCCATTCTGCTTCGGTCGGCAGACGATATTTTCGGCGCTCGCGCGTGCTTAACCATTGGCAAAATTTAACAGCATCGAGATAACTCACATAAACGACCGGATGCCGATCACCCGCGCCCGCCGCACGCTTGGCTTGATGCGCACGATCGAATTGCTCGTATTCGGCGTTTGTGACCAGGCATCGCAAGATATAAAAACGACTGAGGGTGATTTGCCTAAGCGGACGCTCATTCGGAGCAGCCTGCTCGATATCGCTCCCCATCGTGAATTCAGCCGACGGAACAAAAATCATCATTTGGCCAAGAGTGTTGGTGAAATTCCCATAATGGGAACGTTCCACGTCGGCGTTACGCTCAATTTTTTCAGGCGACGGTTTTTCTTCGACTGGAGAAGGTATCGACGCAGGCTTCGCTCCGCTGCCCGAGGCTGTCGGCTGGTCTGCAAATGCTTTCTCGTCCGCTTCCTCTAGATAAAGATCGACCAGGTCCTCGGCTTCACCCGGTTCGAGACCGAGATTTTCCGCCATGTCGATGAACGTGTCGCGTTGATCGTCAGCCATGCTCATGCTGTCGAGATTGCTCAGCCGCAGCATGCGCAGGAAGTCCTCCTGCGGATTAGCCGACGAAG
>DASTJU010000140.1:0-5727 GCA_035716295.1 Chthoniobacterales bacterium
ATCGGTATGAAACGCGAGATTAATTTAAGCGGAGGCGAAATCACACTTCTGAAGACGCTGGGGCTTTCCGGCACGCCGGTTTACGGCAAGCTTCTGCTCGAGCGCATCGGCGAGATGGAGCAGGCTGAGTTGCTCGATGAACTGACCGGTCTCATTTCGCAAGGCTACGTCCTTGCCGATAAGGTAAACATTCGCACGATGGAAGACGTCGAACGCTCCGTTTTCCGTGTGAACGCTTCCTATGCGCGCGATCTGCGCGACGCCCTGAATCCCGGCCGCCGACGAGAGGAAAAGTCGCGGCGACGTCGACGCGGTTAAACGCGCGAGGTGATTAAGAAAGCGCTTCCTCTTTGGCCGTGGTTCGCAGCGATCGCGAGTGGGTTGCTGGTTACGGCTTGTTTCGCGCCGTTCAACCAAAGCTGGCTTTGCTGGATCGCGCTCACGCCGCTGATCGCGGCCATCTGGTTTTCGGGTGAAAACTCGCGCCGGCGCTGGCTGCGTAATCTGTTGCTCGGTTATCTCGCCGGAATTGTTTTTTTCACGGGGACGTTCGGCTGGCTCGGTGCGCTCGGAGATTTATACCAAAGTTTTTTTCTGCACGGACTCTCGTGCCTGTTGTCGATCTATCTCGGACTCCATTTCGCTTTCTGGGCTTGGTTGATCGGCTTGATAAGACCTGAGGCGTTCACCGCTTCGTGGCGAAATTTGCTTGTCGCATTTGTGGCCGCATCCGCATGGGTCACGCACGAATGGACGCGCGGTTGGCTTTTCAGCGGATTCGGCTGGAACGGCTTGGGCGTCGCGCTGCATGCCGAATGGACGATGATTCAAGTCGCTGAATTCACGGGCGTCGTCGGACTTTCCTTTGCGATCGCATTCGCAAACATCATCGCCGTGGCAACGCCGCTCCGACTTTTTGCGGAAGCGCGAACGCATCGAATGCGCCCGCACTTCGATCTCACTCTGACGATGGTCGGCATTGTGGGGCTTCTCGCATTCGGTCTGCACCGCGTGCAAAATCAGTCCGCGGGAAAACCGCTTCGCGTCGCAGCCATCCAGACCAACATCCCGCAGGAACAAAAGTTCAACCCCACTGAACAGATCCTAGATACATGCGATCAGCTGAGCGCTTCGGCCGTTCAGCGCGAGACTGGGCTCGGGCTGATAGTGTGGCCGGAAGGCTCGATCCCTGGAAGACTCGGTTACGATGACGAGGCGTTACTTCAGTTCCCAATGGCCGTAGCAGAGCGATCGGGAGCCGACCTTTTGTTCGGCATTGATGACGAAGAAAGCAATCGGGCATACAATGCCGCGCTGCTTATTTCTCCGACTGGCGAAAGTCAGTTGTATCGTAAAATTCACCTGGTTCCGTTCGGCGAATACATTCCGTTGCGACATTCGTTTCCGCTTTTCGCCGCCGTCGCGAGCACGTGGGTGCCGGGCGATTTTAACGCGGGCAGCGAATACACCGTCTTTAATCTGACCAACGCCGATGTCCGCGTCGCACCGTTGATCTGTTTCGAAGATACCGTCGGCGATCTCGTCCGCAGATTTGTCCTCAACGACGCGAATCTTCTGGTCGATGTAACCAATGACGGTTGGTTTTTGCATTCGTCCGGCTCACGCCAACATGTTGCCAACGCGATCTTTCGCTGCGTTGAAAATCGGCGCCCGATGGTTCGCGCGGCGAACACCGGCGTCACTTGTTTTGTAAATGAGTTTGGTCGCGTCACAAAGTTTTTGCACGATGAAAAAGGAAGCACGTTTGTGCAAGATGTGCTCACCGGCGAAGTCAATGTGCCGCAGGATCGACAATTAACGTTTTACACGCGACACGGCGAGCTGTTCGCGAAATTCTGCGTGGCCGTGACCCTGCTCGCGCTTGTCTTCATTTTCGTCAGACGAAAACGCGGTGTGATATAGGACAGTCGGGCTCGCATTTTGACAAACTGCGCGCCCGCGTTGAAGAAGTCCGCGCCGCGATGGCTAACTGATCAAAAAAAACGCCGTGAAACACATTGTCGCCTTCGCTCTCACCCTGATGCTGTTCGTTTCTCGCTGCCTCGGCTACGGGCAGACAGGACATGAAATCGTTGGTGGGATCGCAGACAAGCTCGTCGCAAACACATCCGCCGGAGAAAAAATCCGCGGCTTGATCGACGGGATCACGCTGGAAAAGGCCGCGTTCATGCCGGACGAGATCAAAGCCTGGGACAAGAACGGCCCGAATGATCCCAAAGCATTTCCTCACTATCCGGATCATCCCAAGATCGACCAACAGCTTCGCGATTTCTGGCGGGCGAATCCGCCGACGCAGGATTCGAAGTCGCCCGTTCCATCGCACCATTGGTTTCACTACACCGATGTGCCGGTTCTCAACGTTCACCGATACTCCGACGGCACGACCGGCCGCACTCAATGGGACATCGTCCATATGATTTCCTATTGCGTCGATGTTCTGCGCGGGGAAGTCCCGGAAAATAATCCGCGTAAAATCACCAAGCCGGTCGCGGTAATTTTGCTCGCGCATTATCTCGGCGACATTCACCAGCCGCTCCATGTCGGCGCCGAATATTTTAATCAGGCCGGACATGCAGTTGATCCCGACAAAAATCAGCCGGGCATCGAAGACGAAGGCGGCAACACGCTCATGCTCGAGTTGATCCGCGGCACTCCGGAGGAAATGGCCCATCGCCCATTAAAACTGCACGGCTTTTGGGATTCCGACGCGGTCATGGCCAATCTCCCTCCGTTAGCACCCACTCTCTCGAAAGAAGAACGCTACCAGAAGATCGACCAGGGGAAGCGCAACCTGATCGATCGCTTCGTGAAAGAACAACCGCAGAACTGGCGCGCGCCCGCCAATGTTGCCTTAAAAAATTACGGCGAATTCTGGGCCGACGATATCTTGCCGGTCGCGCGGGAGGCGCACGAGCGGCTCCAATTCATTAACGTGCATCAAACGCTAGATCAGGAGCGCACGGTGATGGCCGGCGACGCGCGAGAGAAAAACGCGGCTGACCGCGTGGGTTACGCAGATTGGTCCGCCAAAACTGTTCGCGAAGAACTGCACAAGGCCGGCTGGCGTCTGGCCGATCTTCTAACTCAAGCCGTAACATCGACATCTATCAGCGCGGCTACCGCGCCGAGTCCTCCCGAGTCAATACCAGTGCAGCCAACTTCTCCGACACCGAGCACAGCTTTCGCTCCAACGGCGGCGGCGACCTCGGCCATTGCGGCCAGGGCCAGTCCGGCCTCGGACTTCGGCGAATATCCGGTGAATTACAAAGAGATCGTCACCGCTTGGATGAAAGCGAACAGGCTCGACGGGTCACGCATCGAGTGGCAAGGCGATCCAAGACCTTCCGAACTCGCCGCTGGAAACGGCCGGCGCCTTTCCGGTTATCTCGTGATTTTCAACACTCCGGATCGCGCCGGCGCCAAAACACGCAGCGTCCTCATTCGCGACGGCGTGGTCATTAACAATTCCGGTTTCTGATTCGCGTTCCCGCCTTCTCTGTCATTCCGACCGAAGTGGAGGAATCTCTTACTATTTCAGTCGGTGTTGCGGCTTGGCTTCAGAAATATTTAGAGATGTCTCGACTCCGCTCGACATGACAATTCTTTAAAAGAAAAACGCGCCCGGACTCCGGGCGCGTTTTCGTCAAGCAAACTCTGCCGAACGATTATGTTTCGGTCTTGGCTTTGTCTTTGTCGCCTTTGCACTCCATCTTGAACTTGGCGAACTGATCTTTGTCCAGAATCGTCTTCGCCTCCTTCATGTACTTGGCTTCGCTCGCTTCCGAGCAGCCGGCCTTTTGATGCTCGGTCATAGCCGCGTCCATTTTCGTCTTTTGATCAGCCGTCAGATTGAGACTTGCCAGTGAAACCGTGCATGCCGGTTTCGCTGTGTTTCCGACTTTCTTGGTGCACTCGCCGTGTTCGCCTGCGAACAGCGTGCCCGCTGCAAACATTCCCGCCACTACTAACGCAATGAATTTGGTCATAGATAGAACGTGAGACACTCGCTTACGCGGTGTCGTTCAAAGATTTGGACGCGAAATGCCAGTCCGGTCCGCCAATCGGACGGACTCGTCCTGTGGCGAGCTCGGACCTTACGCTTCGGTTTTCTTGGCCGATTTACCGCACTCGGTCTTCAACTTCGCGTATTGATCGGCTGACAGAATACCCTGCGCTTTTTTCAGAAACGCTTGCCGGCTCTCTTTCGTGCAACCCGCTTTCATGCATTCCGACTGCCACGCTTCGATCTTGCTCTTCTGATCCGCGGTCAGATTCAAACTCGCGAGATTCGCGCACGATTTCTGATTCGACGCGTTCTTGGCGCAACACGCCATGTCGCCTGATTTGTCTTTCGCAAACGCGGGGGACGCCATCAACATCGCGGCCGCTACAGCTGCTGTTCCAATAATTTTAACCATGGTGACTGATTAGATACGCCATACCTCGGAATCGTTCAATCGCCACGGATGCTGCGCTCGGCCGAGTATTTGATCGGGTCTTGGTTAAAATAGCGCTGCAACTCCGCGTAGAGGTTGGGATGACGGGCACGGAGCGCGGATGGTCGCTCAAAAAACGCCTCGACTAACACGGCGAAAAATTCCGCAGGATTTGTGGCGCCGTAGGTATCGAGCAGGGTCGGAATTCCGGTGTCATCGGCCGCGCGCAGCGACGCAAACTCCGTCCTCATCACTTCGCGCCATGACTTTTGTTGTTCGCGTGTCGCCAGCTCCGGCGCACCGTCCGCGGCCAAATTCTCGTAGTCGAGTTGGTGAGCGAATTCGTGCAGAACAACATTTTTAGCGTCGGACGGATCGGCCGCGCCAGATTTCACCGCGTCCCAGGCCAGCACCATTGATCCCATCGTGCGCCCAGTCTCGCCCAGGCGAAACATTGCTCCTTCCTCCCAAACCGGACCTTCGACATTGCGTTGTTCGTCCACCAGATACGTCGATGGATAAACGATAATTGTGAGCAGCCGCGGGAAATAATCCGTTTTTCGATTCAACAGGAGAAGGCAAGCCTGCGCTGCGATCGTCACCCGGATCTCGTCATTGATTTGCAGTCCGGCACAACCCTCGAAATTTTTCTCGGCGAGAAACACCTGAGTGTGGTCGAGAAGTTCAGCCTGGTCCGCAGCCGAGAGCCGGACAAAGAACGCAACTCCGCTTTTAATCATCTTGAGCCACTCGTTTGGAAACGGCCGCGCCTTCAGCCGTTTTCGCTGTCGATCTTTCAGGAAGCCAAGCATTGGGTGAATTAAACGCTCGTTGTCGGGCTATGACAAACTTGGCGCGATGCATTCTCCCGTGTCGTCGACCCTCACCTCCATCCTCTCCCTTCCAGGGAGAGGAAGTCGCGAAGCGGCAGGTGAGGGTACGTTTTCACGCTCGCATTCACACGCTATCGGGACCAAAATCGATTTCGAGGAGCTCCTTATGAACACACTCTCAATCTCTCGTCGCAAATTTGCTCACCTGTTAGGCGCGGGCGCCGCGGCTGCGATCGTTCGACCACGATTCACAATCGCAACCGAAGCGCCGACCGTTCCCGCGCCTGCAAAGCCCGGTGTTGTCAGGTTAAGCGCGAACGAAAATCCGTACGGACCGTCCGCGAAAGCGCACGCCGCGATGAACGGTTCGTTCGATGTTTGCTGTCGTTATCCGGATGAAGCGAACGATGTCCTGATCGAGAAGATCGCAAAGATCA
>DASTJU010000141.1:0-4510 GCA_035716295.1 Chthoniobacterales bacterium
GGACAAACCGAAGGGGCGATGTTGTTTGTCGTGATCATGGGGACGGTCTGGTCGGTGGTGATCGCGACTGATACCGGGGTGCGCACGGTTCCGCCAATCTTCGCGCGCGCAGCGCGGACGATGGGCTCAGGTCCGTTTCACAAATGGATGCACGTCCTCTTGCCGGCCTCGCTTCCTTATCTCGTCAGCGGAATGAAACAGGGCTGGGCGTTTGCGTGGCGTTCATTAATGGCCGCGGAGATTTATGTGACGATTCTGACCGGATTCGGCCTGGGCCATTTGCTTCATTATGGTCGCGAATTAAACGCGATGGACCAGGTGATCGGGATCATGCTCGTAATCGTCGTGATCGGATTGCTCGCCGACAAAATTCTGTTTTCCCCCTGGGAAAGATTTCTCCATCGGCGGTGGGGAACTGGCCGGGTTTAGCAGCGCCATCAACTCTCAGCACCTTTTCAAACTGTAACAAGGGAATGGAGCGACTGGGGCGAGCGACATGGAGGCAACACATTAACACTCGAAAAAGTCTGGCAAATTCACCTTCAAAGGGGGAGTGTAAAACCATGAAACTAAAAACCAATCGACTGTGGCGCTTGGCGGGCCTGAGCACGCTTGGCGTTGTGCTCTTGATCGTCGTCCTCGTCATTCTCTTCGGCGGCGGCTTCGGCATGGGCTGGGGCGGGCCCGGTTACTATGGCGGCGGCGGTCTCATCATCCTCATCATCGTCGTTTTGTTGTTGATGGGGAAGCTGTAACGCGATGTGACTGACGACAATTCCGCCAACCAAGGATCTTCTGGCGGAACTAAAGCGCCTTTGGCGGCATCTAACGAGAACAAGATGAGCGACTGCCACCGGGAGCGAGTGTCGCTCGAAGCGAAAAGGTTTTAGCCACGCAAAAGGTGAATGCGAAGCGGGTGGCCGTTCGCTCCAGCGCTTGGTTAGACCTTTTGGTCATTTCTGAAGTTTGAGTTCGCTCTGAGAATAAACGCCGCGTCAGTTCGGCCAGTTCTTTGCCGACAGCTTCCTGCCGGCTAAAACCAAACATGCGCTCAGCGGCGGGATTAAATTCGAGGACACGGCCATCTGCGCCCATCGTGATGATGCAATCGAGCGCGGTGTCCAGAATGCCGCGATACAGCAGGTCGAGCTTGTCCCTCGGGCCAGTTTTGCTGTTTTGGGCCGTTGGTTTGACTTTCATTCGGAGCGCGCCCCTTCGCGCGAGACTAACAAGTTTGGCGCGAAGCGTGCAATAGCGCTTCGCAGGAAGAGAGCGATCTTAACCGCTGGAATGGCAGGCGAGGAAGTTGTAGGAAAGAGATTCTTCGCGGCCGATTGCATGAAGATACTTTGCGTCGTTGAACATGGTAACGCTCCGAGCACGCGGCTGCGGCTGCGTGATTGTCTGGATTATTATTCCGCTCTGGGCGTGGAAGCGACGGTCGTTCCGACCCGTCGTTCGAGCGTGACCGAGCGGCTGCGCGTTCTCAAGGAAGCGCGTCGGCATGACGTAGTCGTTCTTTTCAAGACAATCGGTTTCAATGAATTCGAGCTCGGGCTGTTGCAACGCGCCAATCGCCGCATCGTTTTCGATTTCGACGACGCGGTGATGTTTCGCGACCAAAAGCATCGGCGGCCATTGCGCGGAAAAGATTTCAAGAAATTCCTGCGGACGGTCAGACACTGCGCCGCGGTCGTGGCCGGGAACGATTTTCTCGCCTGTTTCGCGGAAGCGTCCGGTCGCCGGGCGATTGTCCTGCCGACATCGATCGATCTTCGTCGTTATCATTTGAAACAAAACCTCGATGGTCCCGGACTGACGATCGGCTGGGTTGGGCTGAGCGACGGGCTGCCTTATCTCCGGCATATCCAGCCTGCCTTGCAACGGCTGAGCGAAATGTTTCCCGGCCTAAAACTAAAGGTCGTCTCCGATAAACCGCTTCAGCTCGACCGCGTGCAGGTCGAGAACGATCCATGGCGATTGGAAACGGAACAGGCCAATCTCGCCAGTTTCGATATTGGAATCATGCCGCTATGGGATTCGGTTTGGACGCGGGGGAAATGCGGTTACAAGATTTTGCAATACATGGGCGTCGGCACAGCCGTGGTCGCGTCTGACGTGGGCGTAAACAATGAGATCATTTCGCACGGTGAAAATGGTTTTCTCGCGAAAACGCAGGATGACTGGGTCGAAGCGCTTAGCAGCTTGATCCGCAGCGTGGAGCAACGGAAAACGTTTGGATTGCGCGGGCGCGAGCTGATCGAGAAACGTTATTCGTTGGAAAGTTTTGCCGAGGGCTACGTGAAGCTGCTGCACGAAATCGCGCGCATCCCGGGAGAATCTCCGGACTCCGGAGGGCGCCGCAGTTTTGGACGATGGAATCTTAGCAGCCGCGCCCGCGAGCTGTCCGGTGGGGACGCAGTTGTCATCTCCGTGCCGAAAAGCGGACGCACCTGGGTCCGGACTTTTCTCTGCGCCTATTTTTGCAAACGAACGGGCAAACCGTTTACGCTCCGGCCGGATCGTTACCATGAGCCGGACATTCCACGCATGATTTTTTCGCATGATTTCGCCGAACAGCGAATGAAGGCGACGCTCTGGGAGCGGATTCGCGGCAAATATCTGGTGCCGGCGCGAGAACTGGCCCGAGCCCATGTGATTCTTTTGGTGCGCGATCCTCGGGACGCCTTTGTTTCCCTTTACATGCAGCTGGTTCATCGCACCCGCGAAACGCCTCAGGAATTAAAACAGAAAAGTATCGGCGATCTTCTCCGCGATCGTCGTTACGGAATCCTGTCGATCATCAAAACGATGAACAACTGGTTTGCCGAGTTTGGGCATCGCAAAAACTTTACCCTTTTGCATTACGAATCCTTGCGCGCCGCTCCGGAAGAGAATTTCCGGAATTTGCTCAGCACGCTCGGCGACCCTTTGCCTGATCCGGACGCATTTAAATACGCGCTCGAGTTTTCCGATTTCGCCAACATGCAAAGGCTGGAAGTGGCCGGCGTTTTTGATTCGAAAATTCTGCGTTCACGCGATGTTCAGAATCCGGAATCCTTCAAGGTCCGACGCGGCAAAGTGGGCGGCTATCGCGATTATCTTTCGCCGGAAGACCAGGCATTCGCCGCTGACGCGCTCAAACATTTGGACGCGCGCTTCGGTTACACGGCGTGATCCTTCGCCGATGAAAGATCGACATCGTCCGCCCGTGCTCATCATCGGGGCGCATCGTTCAGGCACGACCGCGACGGCGCGCGCGCTGGAACTGCTTGGATTACAAATCGGTCAGCATCTCGATAGCCATCGCGAGCCGCGGCCGTTGCAAAAGTTACATGAGGATTATTTGCGGCGAACCGGCGGGGCCTGGCATAATCCGCAACCATTTCTGAAATGGATCGCATCCGAGGAAGGAAAACAGGATTGCGTCGCTTACCTGCGATCAAATGTTCGCCGGGATTTTGCTCGGATCTTTGGTTATCGCTTCAACCCGAAAGGACTTTGGCTCCGGGCCCGGCTCAACTTTGGCAGGCAATGGGGTTGGAAAGAGCCGCGGACGACGTTGTTCGCTCCCGCCTGGCTTGAAGTTTTTCCGGAAGCGCGCATCGTCCACGTCATCCGCGACACGCACGCGGCCGCATCAAGCATTCGCGAACGCGAACTGAAATTTCAAGCCGCCGGCGATCCGCCCACGCCCAATCTCGCGGACCTCGATTACTGCACGCAACTCGTTCAAACCTATCTCACAGCCGGAGAGCGGCTCGCCAATTCCGCGAATTATCAGCGGGTCCAGTTTGAAGAATTGCAGGCAAATCCGCCTGCGATGCTGGAGCGACTGGCAAATTTCTGCGGCTTGCGCGTTACAACCAGACAATTAGTCGGTGCGGCGGCCAGTATCCGACCGGCGCGCGTTAGATCGACATCGTCCTAGATCGACCTCACTTCACGTGCATCGCGTCTTCCCAGCGAATGGCGGCCCGCAGTAAGTCGGTCAGCGAAGTGACGCCGAACTTCTCTTTTGCTCGCGCGCAATAGGCTTGCACGGTCTTCAGACTGAGACGCAAATCTTCCGCGATCTGCGACGGCGTGCGCCCCTGGCCGAGCAGTCGGAAAATTTCCAACTCGCGATCGCTCAGTCGTTCCACTGGCGTGGCCGCGGACGCTTTCCGCGAACTCATGCGTTTCGCCATTGAATTCACGATCCGGTCGCTGACATAAATATCGCCTTCAATGACTCGCCGAATTGCGGTGAGAACACTTTTTGTGGTCTCGCGCTTCATCACATATCCGCTCGCTCCGGCATGCAATGCTCGCTCGGCGTAGAGCGCTTCGTCGTGCATGGAGAGCACGATCAAGGCGACCTCTGGAAACTGCGCTTGCAATGTTTTGACCAACTCGAGGCCCGATTCGTTTTTGAGCGAGATGTCGATCAATGCGACATCGGGCTTGGAGGATTCGATTCCGGCGATCGCCCCGGCCGAATCCTCGGCCTCACCGCAAACGACAAGAT
>DASTJU010000142.1:0-4376 GCA_035716295.1 Chthoniobacterales bacterium
GAATCGGCGCAGTCCACTCGGTTGTTTTCGGGGGATTCAGCGCCGACTCAATTCGCGACCGGATCCATGACTGCGGCGCGATCGCGGTAATCACGGCGGACGGCAGTTATCGCCGCGGCGGAATTGTTCCGTTAAAGAAAAATGTGGATGACGCGTTGCGCGGCGGGACGTCGGTCAAGCGGGTGATTGTTTTCCAGCGCGCACACAACGAGATCCACATGGAAGAGGGCCGCGATGTCTGGTGGCATCGCGAGCTCGAGTACGTGGATGACAATTGCCCGCCGGCTGCGCTCGATAGCGAACATCCGCTTTACATTCTTTACACCAGCGGTTCGACCGGAAAACCGAAAGGAATCCTGCACACGACCGGCGGTTATCTGGTCGGAATTTATTCGACCACGAAATACGTGTTCGATATTCGCGACGAAGACATTTTTTGGTGCACCGCGGACGTTGGCTGGGTGACCGGCCACAGCTACGTCGTTTATGGTCCGCTCGCGAACGGCGCGACCACGTTTATGTATGAAGGCGCGCCGAATTGGCCGGAACCGGACCGCTTCTGGCGAATCATCGAGCAGAATCGGGTGAACATTCTCTACACCGCGCCGACCGCGATCCGTGCTTTCATTCGTTGGGGCGATCAATGGGTGAAGAAACACGATCTGTCGTCGCTGCGTCTGCTCGGCACAGTGGGCGAACCGATTAATCCCGAAGCGTGGATGTGGTATCACAGGACGATCGGTGGCGGACGTTGCCCGGTCGTCGACACTTGGTGGCAAACCGAAACCGGCGCGATAATGATTACGCCGCTGCCTGGCGCGATTCCGACAAAACCGGGCAGCGCCACGCTTCCCTTTTTCGGAGTGGATCCGGCAGTCGTCGATCAAGACGGAAAAGAAGTCGGCGCGAATGTCGGTGGAAAATTAATTATTCGCCGTCCGTGGCCGCCGATGTTGCGGACGAGTTATGGGGACAAGGAACGTTATCAAAAGCAGTACTGGAGCGATTACAAAGGCAAGTATTTCACGGGCGACGGCGCTCGGCGCGATGAAGACGGTTATTATTGGATCGTCGGGCGCATCGACGACGTGCTCAATGTTGCCGGACATCGGCTTGGCACTTCGGAGATCGAAAGCGCGCTGGTGAGCCATGCTAAAGTCGCCGAAGCCGCTGTAGTCGGAAGGCCGGACGAATTGAAGGGACAAAGCGTGGTCGCATTCGTGACCGTGAAGACCGGCGTCGATGCTTCGAACGATTTGAAGGCCGAATTGCGAAACCACGTCGGCATCCACATCGGCGCGATTGCGAAACCGGATGAGGTCCGTTTTGCCGAGGCGCTTCCAAAAACGCGGAGCGGAAAGATCATGCGCCGACTGCTAAAGGAAATCGCGAGTGGCGTAAAAGTAACCGGTGATACTACGACGCTGGAAGATTTCAGCGTGTTGGCAAAACTGGCCGAGTCGGAGGAATAGATGAGTTTTATTCGGACAGGTCTGCGCGAGATCGGATTGAAAATCCGGCGGCAACGTACCCGCATGATATTGCGGCACGAGAAACGGTTACTGCAAAAAAGCGAGATTGCTCTCGGACGCGAAGGAACTTCCCAGGCGGCGAACTTTCCCGAGCTCCGGAACGAGATCGTGGCCTTGAAGAAACTCGAGCAGGAACAAAAGGAAGTCGCGCTTCGGATTGTCCAAATCGAAGAAGGAATTAAAAAGATCGAGGCGCAGCGGCAAGCGAACGCCAAAGAGCAAAGCGAAGCGATGGCGAAGTTGGATGCAGAGAAGAAGCCAATCCTGCAGCGTCGCAACGAGGCCAAGAGCGCGTCAGAGTTGTGCGAGCGCGAAGTAAGCGCGGTCGAGCGCCGGATTGATGAGAACGATGCGGCCGACCAGGAGTTGCTGAAAAAATTGTCCGAGCTCCAAGCGGTCGCGCCGCCGCCGGCGGATTTGGAAACACAAACGTCCGCCATCAGCGCTCGGCGCGCGCGCCTGCCGGAAGAACGCGCGGAACTGGTTCGCGCCCGACTCGGCAGCGCCGACGCCTCACGGATTGCGAAGGAAAAACTCGCCGCCGCCGACGAAGAACTTTCCGCGATCGAAAAAAATATCACCAAAGTGCGCGGCGACTATGAAGGGCGAGACAAAGGGTTCGCGGAGAACATTCATTCGCAGCAGGACGCCGTGATCGAAGCCAAACAGCATCATCAAGTCGTCGAGGAGCGAAAAAATCCGGCCTATCTCAACATCGGACGCCATCTCGCGTCGCAAGGCATCGCTCCGCCGAATGCGCCGCATTTGCTCGACGGCGTCCGCAAACACCGTGTGGCGGTGGATCGACATCAGCAACACAACGACGAGCTCGCATTGCTTTCGCGGGGCATCGACAAACAGGAGCTGCGGCAATTCTATTTCAGCGTTGTCTCAGTGATCGGGCTGCTCGCGATTATCTTGCCGCTGGTCGCGAAATCACCGCGCAAACGCGAGTGGCTGCCGCAACAAACCGAGGCGATCTTATCGATCAATACCGAGCAATTTGAGCGCGATGATTTACCAAAACGCTGGCACAAAGAGCAGGCCGATGTCTGGCAGAATGTGTGGAATGGATTGATCGGCCCGGCCGCGCGCGTGCCGACACTTAATCTGTCGCGAGACACGCTTCGGATCACGCGCGCAACAACGAGCTCCGAATCCGGGACCGTTCGCGAATTTATCCTGATTGAAAACCGGAGCGATGTTTCACAAATCATCCGCTCGGTCCAAACTGACAAAGAGTTTCACAAACGCACTGTCAGTGGATTGCCCGTCTGGGAAAAACCGGATCTCGCGCTTGCGCGCGTTGGACCAAGCACGCTCGCCGTCGGGAGTTCGACCGAAGTGGATGAATTGGTCCGGGTTCGGCTGGGAATAGATCTCGATCTGAAAATTACCGGACAATTGTTCGACCGGTTCCAGGCGTTGGACCGCGAGAGCGCGCTCCGCCTGATCTCGCGCAGCCCGCCCGATTTGCCGCGGATGTTTCATCCGATTTTCGCGCCCGAAGTGCTGGAGAACACGCAGCTGCTCGGATTCGCGTTGACGCTGCAAAATCCGGTGAAGGCGCGTTTATTTTTAAAGATGAAATCTCCCGAATCGGCGTCGGAACTCGCGCGCAATTTGCACAGCGAGCCGCAGAAGTGGTTGCGTCTGGAGGGCTCCAATCTTGTTCTCTACGCTCAACCGCCGGAAGTGACGCGACAAGCGGCCAACCTTGAGCTGCATTTTAACGTCCCGGATGAAACGGCGCGACTTCTCTTGCAAAGGATCGCAAAAACCGACGTCGGCAGCTCCGTCGCGGGCGATTGACCCCGAAAGCGTTCGGGGTTGATTGCAGCCCGCCCCACTTTGCGCTTATAATGGCCGCCCATGTCTCGCCGTTTGAGTACCACAATCATCTTCGCGGTCGCGATGTCGATCTTGCCGATATCGCAAGCAGCCGATCTGGAGTTGGTCGACATCGCGAAGGTCGATCCGACGATCGTGATCGATTTACGCTACGCGACTGAGCACAACGTGACCGGACACGCGTTGTATCCGCGCGGCACGCGCGCTCTGATCTTGCCGAGTGTCGCTCAGCAGCTGGCCGGCGCGCAAAGTTATCTCAAGCAATATCGTTTCCGGTTGAAAATCTGGGACGCCTACCGCCCGAAAGAAGCGCAGGAGCTGCTCTGGAAGTACGCGCATAAGGACGAGTTCGTCGCCGACCCCGGAAAAGGCTTTGGTTCGATGCACTCTTACGGCGTTTCGGTCGATGCAACCTTGGTGGACGACTGGAGTCAGGACGCCAGTATGCCGACGAAATTCGACGAGTTTACCCCTCAGGCGATGATGGGTTACACCGGGCGCGATCCGCTCGTGAAACAGCACCTGACCCTGTTGCAGTCGGCGATGGCGCACAACAAATTCTACGGCCTGCGCGTCGAGTGGTGGCACTTCACCACCGCCGATTGGAAAAAATACGTTCCGTATTGGGAAGAGAAGCAAATGTCACAAACGGACGAAACTCCGTCGCCAAAAGGTTGAAACGCGAATTTCGCGTTAAGAATCTGATGAATTCATGATCGATGCGATTCTGCGCGACCTGCGTCAACCGGAATACATCCATGTCTTGATCAATCCCTTGCCGATCTACGGGCTGGCGATGGGATTGCTCGGATTAATCGTCGCGTTTTTTTTGCGAAGCCGGCGCGCGCAGATTGCGACGCTGATCGTCGTCCTTGTCAGCGCGGCATCGGCCTGGCCGGTCTATGAATTCGGCGAACAAGCTTACGATCGTGTGCTTTCGATGGCCGACGAGCCGGGGCAAGCCTGGCTCGATGAGCATCAGGATCGCGCGGA
>DASTJU010000143.1:0-3444 GCA_035716295.1 Chthoniobacterales bacterium
ACCACGAATGCACACCAAGGGTTCCGGAACATTAAAACGATTCGTGTTAATTCGTGTCTATTAGTGGTTAGTCACGAGTCTCGTTTCGTCACCGGTTCGCGCGCAGGCCGCGTTAGATCTTTGCGGACGCGGTCGAGAATGCCGTTTACGAAACCGCCGGATTCGGCGCCGCCGAAAGTTTTTGCCAGCTCAATCGCCTCGTTAATGGAAACGACTGGCGGGATGTCGTCGCGAAAAAGCATCTCGTAAATCGCGAGCCGGAGCACGTTGCGATCGACCGCCGAGATGCGGTTGAGGTTGTAATTCTCGCAATAACGTTTGATTCGTTCGTCAATCTCCGGCAGATGCTCCACCATTCCTTCGATCAGTGGCTGGGCAAATTCGCGCACGTTCGGTTTGACCGGACAAAATTCCCAAAAGTCGTCGATCCGTTCGGGAGTTTCGCCATGTTGGAGATCGCGCCAGAAGTGATA
Source organism: Chthoniobacterales bacterium (assembly GCA_035716295.1). Classification (GTDB taxonomy): domain Bacteria; phylum Verrucomicrobiota; class Verrucomicrobiia; order Chthoniobacterales; family UBA10450; genus AV40. The sequence continues at coordinate 474 of DASTJU010000143.1, forward strand.
TTGAATCGCCGCTTCGCGAGCGCGTCGCCGTTTGCCCATATCACTTATTGTTCCGCAACTTCGAGATGACGTTCGCGATCTCGACCGCAGCCCGCGCCGCTTCGGTGCCGCGATTGATTTCATTTTCAAGGCAGCGCGCGCGCGCCTGGTCTTCATCGTCGAAACTCAGGACAACGTTAATCACAGGAATACCGTGAGTAACCGCGATTCGTTGGAGCGCGTCGGTCACTGAGCGACCCAAATGGTCCGCGTGATCCGTTTCGCCTTTTAAGATCACGCCAATGGCAATGATGGCGTCGGCGCGTTTTTGCATCGCGATCTCGCGAACGACGAGCGGAATTTCGAATGCGCCTGGAACCTGGAGAAGCGATGTGGTCGCGCCGGGAAGCAGCGCGCGCAATTCAGCGGTGGCGTGATCGATCAATCCCTGCACATAAGCGGCGTTGAATTGACTGGCGACGATTGGGAAATGTCGTTTCGGCCCGCCGACAATGCGCGGGCGAGGGGAAATCAGATTCGACATGGCCCTTTAATCCGCTAACAAGCTCCTCTCGGCAAGACCTCGATCCCCGGGCAACGTGACGTTGCATCCAGTTAACAAGAACGTTTACGGTCGGCCGCGGTCTCCAGCCCTGGCGTGAGGAATGCGTTGATCATAGAATTAATTTCGTTGTGTTTCGGCCACGGGACGCGCGACCACCAAACCGGTCAGTAAAAAAACGAGCGCTGCGGAAAATAAACAATACCGGCAGAACGCGTGGAGACGGAAAGCCTGGACGAAAAGTAACCAGAGCGTCATGCAGAACATTGCGATCACGGTCCAGGTGAAAAATTGTCGCGCGCGGGAATAACCAAAGCCGGCAAAGGTGGCGAAGGTAAAAGCGCTGAAATAAGCAAGTGCCCCCAGGCCGCTCACCGGAACGGGACCGATCTTCGCGTAACTGCTCCCCAGCACTTGCAAACAGTCGGCCGAGCCGCCGCAAACCGCGGCTTCGCCCGATAAAAAAATAACCGTGAGATAAGTAGCTTCGGCCACACCGAGCAACGAAATCAAAGCAGCCGCGCTGTAGAAAATAGTTTCGGCTCGTGAGGAGCTCGTTGTCGATCTTGCGGACTGATCGCGGCGGGATTTCATGAAGAAGGTTTGGCTTTTTTAAGCGCAGCTTCGACCAAGCCGGGCAGGTCATCCGGGTTCGAGTTGGGCCCTGGAACGGCTTCGTTATTAATAAAGATCGTTGGCGTATTTTTGACTCCGATCGCTGCGCCGCGTCCAACGTCGAGCTGGACTCGCTGCTCAACCTCGCTGCTGTCCATGTCCTTTTTGAAACGATCCAAATCCAATTGGAGCATTCCGGCGTAGGCGTTGAACAGTGCGCGCGCGTCCAACGATTTACTCCAAACAGCCTGCTCGCGATAAAGCAGATCGTGCATTTGCCAGAAACGCCCCTGACGCGCGGCGGCTTCGGCAGCGTAGGCTGCTTCCTTTGCGTGGGCGTGAATTGGTAATGGAAACTCTCGGAAGATCACGCGCAGATTGTACTTCTTTTGCAACTGGTTGATCGGTTCGGAGAGCTTGCCACACGGGGGGCATTGGAAATCCCCGAACTCTTCAAGCGTGACGGCCGCGTCGGCTGGTCCAAGCACGTGGACGGTCTCACCCGGTTGGTCCGTTTCAGCATTTGAAATTTTCAGCGCCGGATTAGCGGCACGTTTGTTTCGATAGAGGAAGGCGCCGCTACCGACCGCCAGCAGCGCAACACAGGTGACGATGATAAATGGAAGATAACGCCTCATGAAAAAGGTCGAAAGATATAGCTCACGTCTTTAATCAACGCGAGTCCGAGCTTTATTTGGCTTTATGGCGCCCGTGGACGGAAGCAGATTTGTTTTTCATAGCTCGAATAGTGGGTGTGATTTTTCACCTTACGAATCGAGCGATCCCACTGGTGTGGACGCCTCTCCCGCGAAGTAATTGCCTTCGGCCCGTCCAACGAGGACTTAGAGCAAATGCCCGAGCTTTATCTTTTTGGTCTCGAGATATTTCTCGTTGTGCGGGTTGGCTTCGGTTCGAATTGGAACCTGCTCGACCATTTCGAGGCCGTAACCTTCCAACCCGACCACTTTTTTCGGATTGTTTGTCAGGAATCGGAATTGGCGCACGCCGAGATCGAACAAAATTTGGGCGCCGATCCCATAATCTCGTAAATCGGTCGGCAAACCGAGCTTGGCGTTGGCTTCCACCGTGTCGAGTCCTTCCTCCTGCAATTTGTAGGCGTGAATCTTTGCCGCTAATCCAATTCCGCGTCCTTCCTGACGCATGTAAACCAGGATGCCGTTGCCTTCCTCGGCGATCTGCCGCAACGCCGCATGCAATTGATTCCCGCAGTCGCACCGCCGCGACCCAAACACGTCGCCGGTCAGACATTCGCTGTGCACGCGCACCAGCGCCGGTTTGTTCTTCTCGATCTTGCCTTTCACCAGCGCGAGATGATGCATTCCGTCGAGCGTTGCGCGATACAGATGCAAATCGAAATCGCCGTAATCAGTCGGCAGTTTTACCACTTGCTCGAGCTCGACCAGTTTCTCGCGCTTTCGTCGGTAAGCGATCAGACTTTGGATCGTGCAAATGCGGAGCCCGTGCTTTTTGCGGAATTCCATCAGCTCCGGCAGACGCGCCATTGTTCCGTCATCGTGCAAAATTTCGCAGAGCACGCCGGCCGGTTGCAATCCCGCGAGCTGTGCAAGATCGACCGCAGCTTCGGTGTGACCGGCGCGGCGCAAAACGCCGCCGTCTTTCGCCCGCAATGGAAACACGTGACCCGGCTGCGTTAGATCATCCGGCGATGAGTGTGGATTCGCGATCGCCAAAATGGTAGTCGCGCGATCGTAAGCGCTGATTCCAGTCGTCACGCCACGCGCGGCGTCGACCGAAACCGTGAAATCGGTGCGTTGCGCTTCCCGGTTTTGCGTC
>DASTJU010000144.1:0-4534 GCA_035716295.1 Chthoniobacterales bacterium
AAAGAGCTAAAAAAACAGATCGAGGAAAATTCGCAGTGACCCGACTGGATTTTCTGAAACGAGCAGAATGGGGCCTGGCCGTTCTTCTTACCGCAACGACACTTTTTCTCCTTGTGACCAGAGCCACCCACGCCGGCGCACTTTGGCGCGATGAATGTGCTGTCGTAAATCTCGCGCGGATGCCGAGCGCCGCCGAGATCGCGCAGAATTTTCAATACGAATCTTTTCCGGTTCCGTTTCCAATTCTCATTCGCGGGTACACCGACCTTTTTGGAACAAGCGATTTCGCGCTGCGCTGTTTCGGGTTCATTGCCGCGATCGCTGTTCTTTGTGCGCTTTGGTTCAACGCGAAAGTGACCGGCCCCGGACCACCGCTCGTTTCGATTGCCCTCCTTGGGCTGAACCCAACTTTTCTATTTTGGGGAACAACGGTTCGCGGGTACGGCCTCGGATCCGCGCTGATCGTGCTCGCCTTTGGTCTGCTCGCAACACTGCTGCGCGAAATATCACCGGGACGCGTCTTCGCGGCCGCTCTCGCTTCAGTCGCCGCCATCCAGTGTCTGGTTAATAACCTTGCGCTCGTGGCGGCGTTGGTTGCTTGCGCCGCGATCGTTTGTCTCGTTCGCCACGATTTCAGGCGTCTGATTATTTTTCTATCCATCCTCGCCGTTTGCATGCTCTCGTTTCTTCCGTACCTGAACGCTTACTCGAATGCGTGGAGTCAGGTCGTCGAGTTCCCGGTCGCACTCCGCTTACTTTGGAACGAATTTAATTTCGCGCTCGGCAATCCGCATCGGGCGGTCGCCTGGTTCTGGCACGCCGCGTTTGTTGTTTTGTTGGCCGCTTCCGCTCGGCAACTCTATCGCCTTCGCGCCAACGAACTCGCCCCGGAAAAGAACGTTCTGCTTTTTGGCTCGCTCGCCGTCATCGCCGCGCCAAGTATTTATTACGAATTTCTACAGACCCTCGGTCACTTGACGCCCTCATGGTATTTCCTCGCGCTGATTTCGTTGTTAGCGGTCGCGCTTGATTTGCTTGCGGCCACGCTGAGCAGCTCGATGCCGATCCGAATCGGCCGAGTGGTTTTTGCCGTGGTTGCTTTGGGCATTTTGCCGATCAATGCCTGGCCGAAAATCTTCGAACGCCAGACCAACATCGACATCGTCGCGCAAAAAATAACCGAACAAGCGAAACCGACGGACTTGATCGTGCTCGCGCCGTGGCAGTACGCGCTTTCGTTCAATCGCTACTATCACGGCGCGACTCCGTCGATTACTCTGCCAGCGATTGTCGATCTTCGCGTTCATCGCTACGATCTTCTCCGCGAAAAAATGCTTTCCGATCATCCGATCGACGATGTTCTGGAAAAAATCGATCGGACGCTCGCCGCCGGAAACCGGGTTTGGATCGTCGGCGGAATTAGATTACTGCCGGAGGGACGCGGACCGCGAACGTTGCCGCCCGCGCCGAATGCGAACGTTGGCTGGGACAATGTCGCGTACAGTGATGCTTGGTTCGAACAGCTCGGGGCGTTTGTTCGTGAACACAGTCAGCGCGGTCAGAACATTCCGCTGCCATCGCATGGACGAGCCAACCCGTTTGAAGATGTGCCCCTGATTGTGGTCGACGGCTGGCAGTGATCAACCGGTTTCTGAATTAGCTAGGGCACTGAATTTGCTCGAACTCTCGGGATGAACCCCAATCACGATCTGCGCAGAACCTGCATTGTTGCGCTAGCGCTCATCGCGATGACACTCAAGCTCGCGATCGCCTACAACACGATCGGCACCAACGACGCGGTGTTTTTCTATGGCTTCGCCAAAGTTTTGAGCGAGCACGGCCTTGAGTGGACCTATCAACACAGCCGCTACTTTAATCATCCGCCGCTGACCGCTTATTATTTACGCGGGATCTACGCATTGACCGAGCAGCGTTGGTGTCAGGATATCGGCGTCCATTTCCCGCTTCTTCTTCGATTGCCCGGCATCATCGCCGATTTTCTTGTTGTTTTGGTTTTGCTCCGAATAAGCAAGACCGATTTCCGGATTCCAACTTGGGCGCTGGCGCTCTTCGCGCTCAGTCCCGTGTCGCTCATGGTTGCCGGATTTCACGGAAACACCGATCCGGTGATGGTCTTGTTATTGGTTTGCGCGGTTTGGATGTGTTTACGAAATCATTCCGTCCTCGCCGGATTGTTTTTCGCGCTGAGTTGCCAAATCAAAATCGTGCCCCTGCTTCTTTTGCCAGCCTTCATTTTGTTTTGGTGGTCGCAAAATAGAAGCCGCGGCTTTTTAATTACCGGCGCGATCACCACCGGCCTCTTGTGGGTGGAACCGCTGACGAAGTTTCCGATTCTGTTTGCAAAAAACGTCCTCGCTTACGGCAGCTATTGGGGACTTTGGGGGATAACCTATTTGTTTCGCCTAACTGGTCGGCCGGAGTTTAGTCGGCTCTCATTTTTTGATCTCGCGCCCGCGCAAAATATCATCATGACTGTTCTCAAAGTGATTATTGTCGGCGCGGCTGTTTGGATCGCGTGGCAACATCGACATGCTCGCGGCCAGGCATTTGTTAAATCGCTCGCTTACACCTGGCTCATTTTTTTCGTTTTCGCGCCAGGCGCTTGTCCCCAATATTTGATCTGGCTCGCGCCTTTTATTCTGATTTTGTCGCCTGCGCTCTACACCTTCGTGCTCGCCGCCAGCTCAATTTTCTTGTTTGCGTTTTACAACATCACCTCCGGCGGTTTGCCGTGGAAAGTCGCGCTCGCCATGGACGATTCCATGCAACATTGGGCGGCGTGGTCACTTGTGCCCTGGCTTGTGCTAATTATAGGATCGATCGCGCTCTGGCAAAAAACTCGTGCTCGCAAACTTGATTTGCGCTTACTTAAGCTCGTGAAATTGCGCGTCGAAAACGCGTAAATAAATGAGCGAACCTCAGCCCGGACTGCGCAAAAGTTCTCCTGATCCGAAGCTTGCCCTGAGCGGCAGTCGAACGGGTCGAAAGATCGACATCGTTCTGCTGGCGATCATTTTCGCCGTCGGAATTTTTCTGCGTCTGACGCCGCACGCGTTCGATCCGCGCGCGACGTTGCATTTCGCTGCATTTCTTCATCCGCAACCAGCTTTTAACAAAACTGGATTCGACGAGGGACTCTATCGAGAATACGTCAATGCACTCAGCAAAGACGGACTCAGTTCCTACCCGGATATTGTTCAAGGCTACATCGAAGTCCAAGAAGGCCTGCGCGGCTCGATCCTGCCGCCGCTCCGTTTTCTCTACATCTTTACCGGTTACGCATGGCATTCAATCTTTGGATCTGAAGCGCTGGACGCACTTCGCCAGGTCGCGGCGTTCTTCAGCATACTCACGCTCGCTCTCGCAACCGCGTTTATCTGGCGGATTCGCGGTCAGACTTGGGCGATCGCAATTGCGGCGCTCATGGCCGTTGCGCCAACGCAGCTTCACATGTCGCAGCATGGACTGGTCGATGGCTTCTTCACTTTTTGGGCAACGCTCGCGCTTTGGCTGTTCTGGGAAAATTTGCAGGCGCCCCGCGATTGGCGCTGGCTCGTTGGCTATATTGTCGGGTTAGCTTTGCTGGTTCTAACGAAAGAAAATTCGTTTTTCGTCTGGGTTGCACTCGTCGCTCTTCTTTTCACGAATCGCTGGCTTGGATTTGGAACGGTCACACGCGAGCTCGTCATCGCCACGTTTCTCGGACCGCTGCTCGGAGTAGTTACTCTGGTTTTTCTCGCCGGCGGGATCGACATGCTCGTCCAAAGCTACCACTTGTCAGTCGGAAAAAATTTCACACTTCGTTACGCAATCCTCACCGGCGATGGTCCGTGGTATCGCTACCTTGTCGATCTAATGCTGGTCAGCCCGATCGTACTCATTCTCGCATTCGGCACCACATTTCGACTCAACCGCGCGATGAAGCCCGAGCTTTTCCTGTCGATCTTCATCGCCACCAGTTATCTGGTGATGTGCAATGTGAAGTACGGAATGAATCTGCGTTACGCAAACGTGTGGGACATGCCGCTGCGTTTTCTCGCGTTCAGCCAAATCGTCTGGCTCGCTTCATTCGCGAAACGATTTCAAACCGCGATCATCGCCGCCGCAGTCGTTCTTCTCGCCGCGATCGAGTTCCGTCAATACATCGTTCTCGCCGTGTATTACCCGCTCCACGAACTGATCACGCATGATTTGCTGCAGGCGCTTCAGATCTTGAAGTCGATGTAGCCGGTCATTTTTCCCGCCGATAAATCCAGAGATCTCCCGGCGAAAGTTTTTCAATCAACGCAAATCCATGCCTGGCCGCTTCCGGCCACTCGTTTGGAATAAGGACATAGCGATAGCCGGATTCTTTCAGGACCGGCAAATCTGGCGGCAAAAACCAAATATAGTAATCCGGGTAAACCAAATTGGCGCTCGCTTCATTCGATAGCCGAGGCAATTCACATCCAATATTTGCGTAACGGTTGTAAACGAATTCGTTCTCACGACCGGGCTCGAGTTGATGAAAAAA
>DASTJU010000145.1:0-7541 GCA_035716295.1 Chthoniobacterales bacterium
TCCCATCAAACGGTTTCCGAGCATCGCCGCGAAATGCGAAGTGTTGAAGGTGATCTTCTCGAAGAAGGCGATTCCAAGCAATGGCAAGACCGCCCAAAGAAATGTCGCTCGTCGCACCCAGCCTGAAACCAGTAACGCCCAGCCGTAAATCGGCGCGTGCCAAAGCGCGATCACGATTAAGCCGTAAAGGAGGATGACGGACTGCTGAATTAAATTGAAATTCGCCAAGGTTGTTCCGGCAAGACCGCTCGGCAGAAGCGCCACCGTGCTGATGAGCAGCATGATGAATTGCGTAACAACGGTGATTGCAAAAGTAACCAGCGGCAGAACGACGAGCGGAATCGTAGCCTTTGAAAGCACGGTGGCGCGATCCGAAACCGGCAGCGATTTCCAAAAAAGGATGCTGCGCTCGCGACGTTCGCCGTGCAACGCGTCCAGACAGTAAAACACTCCGATGATAAACGCGGTGAAGATGAACATCATCGCCGCGATGTCGTAGGGCAGTTCGATTGCGGCTTGCCGACGTGCTGGATCGAGCAACAAGGCATTTTGCCTACGACCTGACAGATGAAAGGCGCCGACAAAGGAGCCAAACAAAATGATGGCGGCGACGATCGACGGCGCGATGTAGATCGAATGGTTCTCCCATAACTCTCGCCACACCGACCAGTAGAAGGGCCGTGTTGCAGCAGCATTGGAGCGCGGAGCCTGGAGCTCGGAGTTAGACGGTGATTTAATCGGCGTGCTTGATGAACTATTCATTTCTGATCTCCCCGCTCGTTGCTCCCTGCCCCTTGCTCATGACCGCGACGAACAAATCGGCGATGTTCGGCGTGCGCACTTCGCCGAGCGCCGCGAGTTGGCCTCGGTCAGCATTCTCGAACAGCATGACGCTGCGCCCGAACACTTGTCGTTCGTGTAGCGGCTTGAGTGATCGCGCTCCGGCGACATGGTCTGGGTGGACCATCACCTCCACATAGCGCGACTCGAATTCTTCCATGCTGCATTCGAGCACGATGCGACCGTGATTAATGAACTTAAGATCGGTCAGGACATCCTGGATCTCTTCCACCTGGTGCGTCGTCACCACGATGGTGCGACTGCCGTCGAAGTAGTCGTTCAGGAGCGAATCGTAGAATTGTTTGCGATACAGGATGTCGAGGCCAAGTGTCGGCTCGTCCAGCACCAGTAATTTCGCGTCGATCGCCATCACCAGCGCGAGATGCAGCTGCGCCACCATGCCCTTCGACAATTGCCGCACTTTGCTGGTGCGCTTGATCGTCGTCTTCGCCAGAAAACTTTCCGCCTTTGCGCGATCGAATTTCGGATGCACACCGGCGACGTAGTCGAGCAATTGCGAAACGCGGATCCAGCGCGGCAGCACCGCGACGTCGGCAATGAAAGAGACATCGCGCATCAGCTCTTCGCGCGCGCTCCAGGGATCGCGGCCGAGGACAGTTAATTGTCCTTCGTATGAAGTGAGTCCAAGAATCGCGTTCAGCGCGGTTGTCTTGCCGGCGCCATTGGGGCCGATCAGTCCGAGAATGCGGCCCTCTTCGACGCGAAGATCGATATTATCCAGTGCGATCGTCGTTCCAAAAACTTTGCGGAGACCGTGTGCTTCTATCGTGGCCATAACGTCACTTCCCCTTTGTTGCCTTGGAACCCCGCTTCGCGGCGGCGGCATCGAGTTCTTTTTGGGTCAGACCAAGCCGCTGAATCTTTTCCGCGACCCTTGGCCATTCGTCAGCGAGAAATTTTTGCCGTTCGCCTTTGAGCAACAGATCGCGCGCTCCCGCTCTAACGAACATGCCAAGACCGCGCTTCATCTCGACCAACTCCTCATCAACCAATTGTTGATAGGCCTTCAGAACGGTGAGCGGATTGACCCGAAATTCGGCGGCGACATTGCGCACGGACGGCAGTGGATCGCCTTCTTTGAGCACGCCGTCGAGAATCATATGGACGCCACGATCGCGAAGCTGGCGATAAATCGGCTGACTATCGTTCCATTCACGACTCATCCCTGTGTTCCCGATTGCCACTGCGTTTCATTTAGGTGTTGTAGTCCACTACAACACTATGTCACGCGCAAGCTATTTTTAATTTTTTTCGGCGACGCCCGGCAAGGTCCGCACGCGCCTCGCCTCAACCACGAGCCGAATGAAAATAAGTGCTGGCCGTGGTTGTTTCTGACTAGCTTCGTCGATGCGCTTCCGCCCTTTCCTTACCGCCCTTGGGCTCAACGCCATTCCGGCTTTGGGTTGGTTCGTCGGCGACTGGTCGGCCGGCACCACCCTGGTGCTCTACTGGCTGGAAACGCTCATCGGCACACTGCTGCTCGCCGCCCGAATCATCCTTCACCGTCGCATCCGACCGAGCAAAGGACATTGGAATTACCAGGCGCCGGAAGGCCAGGCACCGCAGACCAGCGGCCGCTCCACTTACCTTTCGGCCTTTCTCGTTCCGGCCCTGGTCTTCACCTTTGCCCACGGAATTTTCCTCGCTGCCCTCGGCTTCATGGCGATCAAAAACAACCTCACGCCTGAAGCCAGGATCGACGGCCACGATTTGCTGGCCGGGTTAATCGGCGTTGGCGTATTCCAAGGCGCCGATTTCATCCTCGACCTCATTGGTCTACGAGATCGCCCCTTCGCCTGGATTGAGAAACTCGGCCAGATAACTCTCAGCCGCGTCATCGTCGTTCATCTCACCATCATCGGCGGTATGGCGGCCGTCATGTTCACCGGCGCCAATCGCCATTTCTTCGGCGTGTTCATCTTCTTGAAAACCATGCTCCAGTGCAGCGTCGTCCTCCCGCAATATGATCCCAAAACGCCGCCGGCCTGGCTCTCCCATTTGATGGATCGCATCGGATCGCCGAAGTACAAGAACACCACCTTCGCCCAGTTCTGGAAGCAAACCGATGATCAGGAAGAAGCCCGCGTCACTCGAAACGAAAAAGAAATCTAATCAAGGCCCGAATCATTATTTTTCTCACTAACCCAGATCATAGGTCGTGATCTCAAGTTTGTGGCCGTCAGGGTCGGAGAAGTAAATGGAATGCGAAATTTCGTGGTCCTGAAATTCGAATTGAATGCCGCGCTGCTTCAATTCTTCCTGGGCGGCGAGAAAACTCTTTCGATTGGCGCGAAATGCCAGATGAAGCATCCGAACGTCGCCACGCTCAGAGGGTGCTGGGCTTTCCTTCGGTCTAACCGGGAATAACGCGATCGACGTTGTGCCTTTGCCGATAAAAACCGGAATGCCGTCCCACATTCCCTCGTAGCGCCGCTCGAAACCAAGAACATCAATATACCATTGCGCGGCACGCTCCACGTCGCGCACGCTCAGCGCCACGTGGTCGATACCTTCGACGTCAATCACGCCGCCAGTTTGGCATTAATAGAATTGTCGCGCACGCCCAATTCGGCTAACGAGTGATGCGTGAGTTCCCCCACTCGCCGCGCGTTTCTTAAAACGATCGGGCAAGCCGGTTTGTTTTGCGCGACGCCGTCAATCGCGCGCCCAGCGGCCACGCTGAACGGCGACACGATTCAGATCTCAATCCTTCACACGACCGATCTGCACGGGCACATTCTGCCGACCACCGATTACCAGGAAAACGCGGATCTCGGCGGGTTCGCGCGTTGTGTCACTCAAATCCGTCGATGGCGCCGGCAAAATCGAAATTCGATCTTGATCGACATCGGCGACGTTTACCAGGGCACCGATGTCAGCTTGCGCACCAACGGCGCTCTCATGATCGATCTCTTCAATCATTTGAAATACGACGCGTGGATCGTCGGGAACCACGAGTTCGACTGGGGCGTCGAGCCATTCATGAACGCGCTCGCAAAATCGGACATGCCGGTATTGGCGGCGAACATGTCGATCGAAGGAAAACGCAGCGGTGAAATTTCGGCGAATCCATTCGCCAGAATTCAGCCGTCCATTTTGAAGGAGATCGATGGAATCAAAATCGCCATTATTGGAGTAACAACGCCGGGGATGCCGTTTTGGCTTCGCCCGGAATTCATTCGTGGTTTCGATTTTGAATATTCGGTGGAACCAGTCCGACGTGCGATTACCAAAGCGAAGAGTGATGGGGCCGATGCGATTGTGCTGGCAGGTCATATGGGACTCAAACCGCGTACGGGCGGCGATGATTTCGCCAATAATGTCTTCGCGTTAACGGCTGAGTTTCCTGATGTGCCCGCCTTTATTGCCGGTCACACGCACCAAACGATTCCGAGTCGTCTGACCAACGACGTGCTTCTAACCCAATCCGATCATTTCGGTATTCATGTCGGCCGCCTGGATCTGACATTCGATCGCGCGTCAAAGAAATTGCTTCATCGCGAGGCGCGTTGCGAATTGATGAACAATCGCGTTCCGATCGATCATGTCGTGGTCTCACGTTCCAAGCCATACCTCGATGAATCGGCCAGCGCCCTCGTCCAACCGATCGGTACTTTAGCGGAAACACTTCACGTGCGCGGTCGCCCTGGTGAGCCGAGCGATGTCGAAGCACTGTTCGGCGCGGCGATTCTGGAAGCTTTGCGGGAGCGCGGAACAACTGTGGACGGAGCAATGCACGGTGTTTTCGATGAAAAAAATAACTTCGACGCCGGCCCGAAAACCATAAGTGACATTTGGCGTCTTATTCCTTTTGAGAACTATCTGGTCACGGCGGAGCTCACGCTCGAAGAAATCAAAACAGTGATGGAAGAAGTTTATGTGAGCAGGGAGCCGCGAAATCTGCTCGGGTTTGAGATCGAGACTGAGGGAGTTGGTCACGAGCGGCGAATCACGACGATGCGCCTCGCCGATGGACGAACACTTGAGCGCGACAAACGCTACTTGATCGCCTTCAACACCTTCGATTCGCGCAGCGGCGGTCACCGCTTTATGAAACTTCGCGCCTTGCTCGAAACGCCCGCGACAAAGTGCACGTTTCATCCGGTCCAGACCCGCGATGCAATGATTGATTATTTCCGGCGCCACCAAGTCGTGCACAAGATCGTCGCCCAAAATCGGGTCGCGGCCTAAATTTACGCGAGATTGCGGTTGAAAATGGCCGCGGTTTCGGTTGCGTATCTGTCCCATGCGTATTCTCGCACTTTCCGCGGTCATTCTCCTGTCGGTTGTCGATCCTGGCTGGGCGCAGGTTGACATTCCATCTTCGCAGCGTGCGAACTTGCCTATGTATCGGCCGGTTTTGCTCGGCACTGGATCCGAGGCATTGATTAACCGGATCGACAGCGCCGGCTTGATCAAACAAGGACAAAAGGATGCCGCCATCATGTTCTCCTGCTCAGTGAAGAGAGATGGCGCCGTCCTCTCGGTTTCCACTTATCGCGGCACGCCCGATTCAAAGTTGCTCGAACAAGAGGTTCTGAGAAAGTTGTCGGCCGCGGCTAACCCTAAATTTATTCCGGCAATTTATAATCACATGCCGGTGGACGCGATTTACTACGGAACCGTGATGTTCGCGATTGTGAATGACAAACCGCGGCTGCGTATTTTTTCAAATCAGGAACGCTCCGAGCTGGTAAAAGAAAGCGATTTCATCGGTCCCCAGCCGTTTTGGGGAGGCGACTCAAAATTCAACGGCTTTCATTATCCGACCAGTGATACTGCGCCGGTGCAGGTAGACGGTTCGGCCGAACTGGCATTAAAAGTGGACGCAACCGGGAATCTGCAAGATCTCACGCTCCTGAGCGAGCTGCCGCCATTTCTCGGATTCGGCGATGCCGCCTTCGAGGACGTAAGCAGAGCGAAGTTCATTCCTGCGTTCCGAGACGGAAAACCGGTGGCTTGTGAAGTGAAGATCCCGGTTTATTACAAGGCACAAGGTTTCTAACAGCTTTGCCTGTAATCGATTCGCCGCCGCGACCCGGTTCCAACTGTGAGAAGCCGAATCATTCGGGCAACTTTTTTCCGGCGCGACCCGATTCGATGCGCACGTGAGCTTGTCGGAACTGAGCTGATCTGGGGGAAATGCGCCGGCATAATTGTCGAAACCGAGGCGTATCTGGCAGAGCGCGACGAAGCCTGCCACACTTTCTCACGCCCGACTGCCCGCGCATTTATCGAACGAAACAAAGCCGGCGCGGCTTATATTTACTTGAGTTACGGCGCGCACTGGATGTTAAACGTGCTGGTAAAAGGCGCGAGCAACGGGTTCGTTCTGATTCGCGCGGCGCAGCCAGTGCGTGGGATTGAGCTGATGAAAAAACGCCGCGGTCTAGACGATGAACGCCAGCTTTGCTCCGGCCCGGGGAAATTGACGCAAGCATTCGACATTACCAATCGACATCATGAAAAGAATTTGTGCGTCAATCCGCGTCATTGTTTTGCTCACACGTCCGATGGAGATGTCGATGTTGTCGCAGACAAACGGATCGGCATCACGCGATCGGCGCATCATCCCTGGCGATTCACGATCCGCGGGAACAAATACGTCAGCGTTCCAGTTCGCTCGTTGACTCGGTCGTCGATTGATCGAAATTCTTCGCTTCGATGAACGGGAGCAACAAACGCGTTTTACTCGGGATGAGCGGTGGAGTGGATTCCAGCGTTGCCGGTTACTTACTGCGTGAGCAAGGCTACGACGTTGTCGGCGTGACGATGAAAGTGTGGCCGCAGGATTGCATCTCCCGGGCGGAGGACAAGTGCTGCGGGCCGCAGGCGGTCGCGGACGCGCGCGCAGTCGCGCATTCGTTAGGCATTCCGCATTACGTGGTCGATGAAGCGGACCAGTTCGAGCGCACGGTCATCGATTATTTCACGAGCGAGTATCAAGCAGGCCGGACGCCGAATCCTTGTGTGATGTGCAATGAGAAACTGAAGTTCGGCAATCTTTGGGGTAAAGCCGAAGGGCTCGGCTGCGAGTACATCGCGACCGGACACTACGCGATCATCGAACATCACGGCGACCGGGCGGTGCTGCGCAAAGGCGTCGACCCGCGCAAAGACCAATCTTATTTTCTATTTAGCCTGCGTCAGCCGCAGCTACGTCGCGCGCTGACGCCACTCGGAACAATGCAAAAACCTGAGATCCGCAAAATCGCGCACTCATTAGGCCTGAAAGTCGCCGACAAGATCGACAGTCAGGAAATCTGTTTCGTTCCGGGAAATGATTACAAAGCATTTTTACGCTCGCACCTTGGCGAAAACGAATTTCATCGCGGCGAGATTTACGATGTCGCTGGAAACTTTGTTGGCGAACACGACGGCATCGAGCTCTTCACGATCGGTCAGCGCAAAGGACTCCCGGGAGGCTCAGCCAGGCCGCGTTACGTTGTCGATCTGGACCCGGAGACAAACCGCGTGATCGTGGGCGACGCTGACGATTTGGTCTGTGACGAATTCGAAATCGATCGGACGAATTGGATCGCACAGGATCTTTCGAATGAGGATGTGGATGTTACGGTAAAAATTCGCTACAGCCATCCGGGAACTGCGGCGACGATGACTCCGCTCGAAGATCGTCGAGCTCGGATTCGCTTGCACGAACCGCAGCGCGCGGTCACGCC
>DASTJU010000146.1:0-2246 GCA_035716295.1 Chthoniobacterales bacterium
CGGTCCTGAGCGCGTGGGGAATTATCTTGGAGAAAACAACCAACACGCTCGTGACCAAACTTCTTCCCGCAAGGAAAACCGCGCCCGCCTAACCGCTCAACTTCTCAACAACTCAACCCCTCAACTTCTTATGAAAGACAAGATCCAGCTCAGCGCAGTGGAGGATCACGATGGAATTTTGACCATTCGGGGCGGCGGCGCGCGCCGTGATTGGAATGGGATTCATTACAAACAAGGCATGTCCGCCAAAAACGTCGGCACGACCAAACTCTCGGCCAACATCGCCACTATTCCGCCAGGCGGGGTCGCGTATGCCCACATTCACGTCGACTTCGAAGTGATCCTTTACATCATCGAAGGAAAAGTCCGCCACGAGTTCGGGGACGGATGCAAAAAAATGCTGGAGAACGAAGCCGGCGATTTCATTTACATTAAACCCGGCGTGCCCCACGAAGTCTTCAACATGAGCGACACCGAACCGGTCATCGCTTTCGTCGCTCGTTCTTCGGCAGACGAATGGGACAATATTATTCCGTACGATCGTAAAAAAAAACGTAACGCACCATCAAATGAAGCATTTTGTTCTCGCCTGCCTGTTTCCCGGACTGCTAACAGCTCAAACAATGCATCTCACCGAACAACTGGGTAAAACTGTTCTTTACGGCGACATCGCGATTTCGCCGGACGGAAAGAATGTTTCATGGGTCCAATCGACCGCCGCGACAACGTTCAAACAAATTTACATCCGGGCGGTGTCGGGCGAAGCGGCGGCGGTTCCCGTTAAGATCGACAACGCCGGTGACCGCGGCGATGCCGATCCAGCGTGGTCGCCTGATTCCAAAACGCTCGCGTTTTTTTCTAATGCCGCCGAAAAGAACGCAGAGCAGAAACAGCTTTGGACTGCTGGCGCGGATGGCTCGGGCGCGAAGAAGTTGACTCAATTGGCCGGTTACGCGGCTCGCCCGCATTGGTCGCACGACGGGAAGCGAATTGCCTTCCTATATATAGAGGGCGCGGGCGGCGGCGGTCCCCTCTTCGCCGCGCCGACGACCACCGGCGTTATCGACACGGCGATCCACAATCAACGGATCGCGGTTGTCGATCTTGCGAGCGGCCAGTTGCGACAAGTTTCGCCGGCCGATCTTCATGTTTACGATTTTGACTGGTCGCCGGACGACAAAATGTTTGTGGCAACCGCAGCGCCCGGACCCGGTGACAACAATTGGTGGATCGCGCAGATCCATAAGATCGACATCGACAAAGGCACCGCGGTCTCCATTTACAAACCCAAACTGCAGCTTGCCACTCCACGCTGGTCGCCGGACGGAAAATCGATCGCGTTCATCGAAGGTTTGATTAGCGACGAAGGATTTCACGGCGGCGATCTCTTCACGATTTCCGCGGACGGCGGCAAGGCCGTCAATCGCACGCCGCGCCGTAAAACTTCGGTGAGCTCGCTCTTCTGGTTGAAGCCCGATCAGATTTTTATGACCGAGTACGCCGGTGGCGGCAGTGCTATTTCCGAACTGAATCTGAAAGACAATTCAGTGCGCACGATTTGGAAAGGCAGCGAAGGCGTGCACGCGTTTGGAAATTTTCCGAACTTTGCGATTTCCAACGACGGGACGGTCGCCGCTGCTTCGCGCGGCGGTTATGACACGGCGCCGGAAGTTTGGGCCGGACCGATCGCGCAATGGAAGCAAATGACGAACAACAATTCGTCGGTTCCAATAACGTGGGGCAAAGCAGAGAGCATCGAATGGACAAACGAAGGACTTAACATTCAGGGCTGGCTCGTTCCGCCGGCGAAAGTCGACTCGAACAAGAAACATCCGATGGTGGTGTTGATTCACGGTGGGCCGTCGAGTTTGACTACGTCCGAGTGGCCGGCGGGCTTCGGCATGGCACGCGCGATCATTGCCGCGCTTTCGTCGAGCGGCTACTCCGTTCTTATGCCGAATCCGCGCGGAAGTTACGGCCAGGGCGAAGAGTTCACGCGCGCGAACGTGAAAGATTTTGGCCACGGCGATCTTCGTGACTCGATGGCGGGAATCGATGTCGCGGTCAAAAAGTATCCGATCGATCCCAATCGTCTTGGCGTGACCGGATGGAGCTACGGCGGATTCATGACGATGTGGACGGTCACACAAACGAATCGTTTCCGGGCCGCAGTCGCAGGCGCCGGCATTGCAAACTGGCAAAGCTACTACGGCCAAAACTTGATCGATCAATGGATGATCCCGTTC
>DASTJU010000147.1:0-7770 GCA_035716295.1 Chthoniobacterales bacterium
ACGGCCGCGGCTGGATTGAAAGCGTTAAAAAATAAGGCGGCGTCTGTCGTCCTGCTCGATCTGCAACTGCCGGACGCGGAAGGATTGCAAATGCTCGACCAGATCAAAACCGAGCGGCCGGAGACGCAGGTCATCATCCTGACCGCGCACGACACGCTCAATAACGCGATCGAATCGATCAAGCGCGGCGCGTTTCATTTCATCAGCAAACCGTACGCGCCGGAGGAATTGCTGAGCCTGGTCGAGAAAGCGCTGGAAAAACAATCGCTCCTTCGCGAAACGAAACAGCTTCGCGAGAAAACGGTAGAGCTCGAAAAACGCCTGGAAATCGCGGAGACGCGATTGACGCCTGTGTTCAAAAGCAAATCGATGCAGGAAATCGAGGAGTTGATCAACGCGATGGCGCCGTCGGAAGCCAATGTCTTGATCACGGGCGAAAGCGGCGTCGGCAAGGAAGTGATCGCCAATTTGATTCACCATCGCAGTCGTCGCTCGGAACGGCCGATGGTGAAACTTAATTGCGCGGCATTTCCGCAAACGATGATCGAGGGAGAGCTGTTTGGTTATGTCAAAGGCGCGTTCACCGGAGCGACGAACGATTTTCCAGGAATGATCGGGGCGGCGGACGGAAGCACTCTGTTTTTGGATGAGATATCGGACATGCCGGCGGATTTGCAGACGCGTTTCCTGCGCGTGCTGCAGGAGCGCGAATTTCGGCCGCTCGGGAGCACGCGAACAATGAAGGCGAATTTTCGCGTAATCGCGGCGACGAATCGGCCAATCCAACAAGCGCTCGCCGAAAATCGGTTGCGCTCGGATTTATATTATCGGCTCAACACTTTTCAGATCGAAGTGCCGCCGCTGCGGGAACGAAAACAGGACATCCCGCCGCTGGTCACATTTTTTGTAAAACAGTTTGCGCAGCAGCTCGCAAAATCCGAGCCCGAGATTTCGCCGGAAGCATTCCAAAAGCTACTCGATTATTCGTGGCCGGGAAACGTACGTGAATTACAGAACGCGATGGAATACGCGGTGGTGTTGGCGCGGCAAAACACCGTCACCGTGAAAGAATTGCCGGGAGAATTGCAGTTGCCGGCGGCGTTGCAGCAAATCGAGCGCAGCGTCGTCCCGCAAGGCGTGCAAAGTCTGGACGACATGGAGCGAGTGACGATCCTGCAGGCGCTGGCGCAGTGCCACGGAAACAAGAAGAAAGCGGCCGAACTGCTCGGCATTCAACGGCCAACGCTCTACAACAAACTCAAGCGTTACGCGATCCAGCTCTAAACGCCGTTTGGATTTTCGATTTTCGATTTTAGATTGAGCGACGGCCGGACTGGTCCGAGCCGGACTGGCCACTAAGATCGACAATGGCGACCTCGCGACATCTCGAGAAAGTCCTGGCGCATGCCGAAGACCAGCTTGCGGGCGCAGGCAAGCAGCGGCCGACGGAAGTCCTTTCGACCTACAAGAAATTTCTTAAGCTCGAAGAGCACCGCCTTCGTTTGAAACATCAGGCCGGCGGTGGCGGCCGCGACATTTGCGCGCGCCGCGGCGAATTGGTGGACGTAATTTTACGGCATGTCTTTACCGCCGCCGCCGGCGCCGTCGGCCAACCAGAAACCTCTTTGGCGCTGATCGCGTTGGGCGGATACGGTCGGGGCGAGCTCAACCCGTTTAGCGATGTCGACGTAATGCTTTTACACGGCGACGGCGCCGGCAAAGTTTCTCCGTATGTGGAAGGGATGGCCGAGCAAATTCTCTATTTGCTTTGGGACATCGGTTTCAAAGTCGGTCATTCGACACGCTCGATGAAAGAAGCGTTGGTGCAGGCCAATCGCGACATGCTGACAAAAACGGCCATGCTCGAATCGCGTTTTTTGGCCGGAGATCGCGAGCTTGGACAGGAATTTCGCGATCAATTTCGGACAAAATGCGTGGATGGCTCCGAGCGTGAGTACGCCGAACTGCGAATGCGCGATCAGGAGGCGCGTCACCGCAAGTTCGGCGACAGCGTTTACATGCAGGAACCCAATCTCAAGAACGGCTGCGGCGGCCTGCGTGATTATCAGAATTTACTCTGGATGTCGTATTTTAAAGAAGGCGCCCTGACCACGACGCATCTGGTCGGCCGGGATTGGTTGAGTGAATCGGATCAGCGCCGAATCGAGATGGCCTACGATTTTCTTCTGCGACTGCGCACCGATTTGCACTATTTCTCCAAGCGCGCGGCCGACGTTCTCCATCTCAATCTGCAGGAGGAAATCGCGCGACGCTTGCGGTATCAGGAAAAGAATGGTCAGCGCGCGAGCGAGGCGCTGATGCGCGATTATTTCAAACACACCCGGAATATTTTTCGCGTGACCGAACGAATCACCGAGCAATTTGCCAGCGGTTACGCGACCAGCGGCACCCGCGCGCTTTTCACGTTTTTACCGCTGCGGCGCGGGACCGAAACGAAGTTGGGATCGTTCACTGTTCGTCATGGCCAGCTTCACGCCGACCGAAAAGATCTCTTTAAGACAGATCCATTGGAGATGATGCGAGCGTTTCAACTGGCGCAGGAGCACAATGTCGATTTTAGCCCTGAGCTGGAGGATCTGACCAGCCGCGCGCTCGGACAAGTCACCCGCACTTATCGCTACGCCAAAGCGCCGCGCGAAATGTTCAAGGAAATGTTGTCCAAAAAAGGCGAGGTCGGCCGAACGCTTCGTCTCATGCACCGGGTCGATTATCTTGGCCGTTATGTTCCGGAGTTTGGCCAGCTGACCTGTTTGGTGCAGCATGAATTTTTTCACCGTTACACCGCGGACGAGCACACCCTTCTTTGCATCGACAAGCTCGACGCATTGATTCGAACAGACGATTCGAAGTTGATCGCCTATCGTCATCTTTTCGAAAATCTGGAAGATCCTTTTGTCCTTTACCTTGCTTTACTTTTGCATGACACCGGCCGGGCAGTCGGCGCCCGCCCGCATTCCGAGGCGAGCGCTCTTTTCGCGCAAAGCGTGGCCAAACGTCTTCAGCTTTCGCCCGAGCAAAGAAAATCGCTCATCCTCCTGGTCGACCATCACGTCACGCTCTCCAACACCGCGCAGCAAAGAAATCTCGATGATCCGGCCACGATTGCGGAATTTGCAAACGTTGTTCGGAGCCAAAAAAATCTGAACGCCCTGATGCTGCTGACGCTGTCCGATGGCCAGGGGACGAGCGGACAAAGCTGGTCGGATTGGAAGGAGTCGCTGGTCTGGCAACTTTTTCACGCCACCTCACAGTATCTCGCCGACCAAAAATCTTATCACGAGCAAACCAAGATTGAGCGCGAGTCCCTGGAAGCGGCAGTGGCAGTTGAGTTGCCGTCCGATTTTGCGGAGGAAATCGAGGCGCATTTCGAATTCATGCCGGACAATTATTTCCGCGCGTTCGAGGTGCCCGGGATCGTAAAACATCTTCGCCTGTTTCGGTCCTTCTTCGAGAACGCCTCGACCGAGCATGATCGCGTCCTTTTGCCGGCGATCGATTGGGAAGCGTTTCCGCAATTTGGGCACAGCGCTGCTTCAATCTGCACGTGGGACCGCCAGCAGCTTTTGGCCAAAATCGCCGGTTCGTTTTCCATCGTTCCTCTAAACATTATAAGCGCTGACATTTTTCCGCGCGAAGACCACACCATTCTCGCCATTTTTCGCGTGTGCGATATGAAACAGCGGGCCGTGACCGAGGTTAGCGATCGGGTTGTGGTTGAAAACACGCTGCGCCATGCGCTCGAAGTAGAGACTTTTGAGTTTGCGCCTTTGCTCGAGCAAGCCCGCCACAAGATTCAACATCGACGGCTGCAGGAACTGGAATTCCCGGCTGGAATCTCAATCGATAACAAGGCGCATCCTGCCTACACATTGGTCCAGATTGAGGCGCCAGATCGGGTTGGTCTTCTTTACGATTTGTTGACTGGACTTGGGCAGGAAGGAACAAACATCGTCCTCTCGCGTATCAGCACACAGAAAGGCGCTGCGATTGACACATTCTACGTCACCGACCGCGAAAGCCGGACCAAGATTACCGATTCACACCGGATCGCGGCGCTGCAACGACGTTTGCGTTCGGCTGTTTTGGGCGGAGCCGCAAAATAATTCGCGCACTGAATGAGCTAGCGCAGTCAGGCCGAATGCTTATCGTCCGGCAATTCGTATGAACGCGCTCATTCTTGCCGCTGGATATGCGACACGGCTTTACCCGCTAACGCTGAACAAGGCGAAGCCGTTGTTAGAAGTCGGCGGGAAACCGATCATCGAATGGCTTTTCGACAACCTCGCTTCGGTTCCGGCGCTTCAGACCGTTTACATCGTAACGAACGACAAATTCGCGAGCGACTTTCAGAACTGGGCGAATGCCTACCAGGATCGCCATCGTGGGATGCGGATCAAAATCATCAATGACGGATCAAAGAGTGATAGCGACAAGTTAGGCGCAATCGGCGACATCAATCTGGTTTTGACGCGTGAGAATTTGACCAACGACGATCTGCTGGTTATTGCGGGCGACAATCTCTTCCAACAACCGCTTAATGACTTTGTGAACGCGGCCAAACGTTCGCAGGCCACGGTTGCGGTTCACGATGTCGGGAATCTCGAGGCCATGAAAAAATATGGGACTGTTACCGTGGACACGAGTGGCGTGATCACAAACTTCGAAGAGAAGCCCGCCAAACCGAAGAGCACGCTGGCTGCAGTCGCGCTCTATTATTACTCGCGCGGAGTGCTGCCGTTATTCACGACTTATCTCGCGGCCGGGAATAATCCCGATCAGCCAGGACTTTTCTTGCAATGGCTCTACACCCGCAAACCGGTGAACACGTTTGAGATCAAGGGACGTTGGCTCGACATCGGCAGCAAAGAAACGCTGGAGAACGCGGACAAAATCTTCTCAGGTAGGGGCGATTGATCCTATTTCAGCCGGCCTTCGTCGAACTCGATCAGGTCGAAGTAAGTGCGGATATCTTTGCGCCCGGCACCGCCCGATTGTTTTAGAAAGTGGCTGAAGCGCGCTTTTTTGGCGGCAGTGTCGGGGTGCCGTAAAACCATCGCTTGATTCCAGTGCTCGATCTCGTCACTCGAATGTTTTACGCCGTTTTGGTCGACCCATTTCAAAATGGAGTCGTCATTGTCCAAACGATGAACTGCCTCCTCGAAGGCATCGCCGTCGATCTTGAGAAAGCTGAGGAGATGTTTGTCGAAGCCGACGGTCTTGTAGTTGTAACCGTCGAGCAATCCTTTGCGATGCAGCTTCGCCTTGTCGATCAAGCGCGGGAGATGAACGTAGCCGCCGAGTTTTTCGTACGGACTGCGCGGATGCAGTCTGCGCATGGAGGAAAACCTTAGGTGGCGTGCAACGGCTGCGCCGCGGCCAGCGGCACTTCTGACTCGGCCTTCTTTTCGGCCGCTTTCGCTTCCGGCAACAGCTCGCCCTGAGTGAGATTGGCCTGACCGATCGCCAGCTGCCCGGAAAACATTCCGCCCTTCTCGATCGCGAGCGATTTCGCGGTCACGTTTCCGTCCAATGTGCCGGTCTTGTGAATCGTCACAGAACCGCTGGCGACGATTTCACCGGACATGCGTCCCTTGATGTCGATGTTCGTCACCTTCACGCGCCGAAAGCATTGAATATCGGATTTCCGCTCCACGATCATGTGTTGAGCGCCGATCCGACCGGGAATTTTTCCGACCAAGCTAATCGTCATCGAATCCTCGCACTCAAGATTGCCTCGTAGTTTTCCTTCGATGATCGCCGAGTTACAAATCACGCTGGTGCTGCTAAGATCGCCCTTGCTCGTTAGATGGACGTCGCCGCGAGTCCGAATTGTCCGGCTGAAGCTGGTGGCGATTTTGTAATCACGGAGATCGATGTGCGCACTGCAGCCGGGACAATTGCTCGATGTCGCCTGATCGCTGACTTCGTGTTTGCGTTTGCATTCGAAACAAGAAACGAGGCGATTGCGTTGCCGGCCCCACATCGCCTCAAGCTTGCGATGGAGCGGCAATTCCTCCGGCGCGGCGGAGTCGTCTTTAAGTTTCAGGCCTGGCTTAGGCGCTGAAGGTGAAAAGGAACGACCGCACTGCCGGCAGATGGTCGACTTCGCCGCCACATATTCCATCTGCTTAAAGCCACAGTGCGGACACTCCACACTGGCCTTGGCAGGCGACGACTTGGTCACTAGTTCAGTAGGCGAGGGTCAAAAATTAACCGCGAGCCGCGAAGGCAGGCTTGGCTGAATCTTCGTGGCGAACAACTTCTGGCCGGCTGCCGGATGATGCTGCTTTGACGCTCATCCCGCTGGAAACTTCCGACTTCCCAATAAAAGTGGCGCCTTCCTCGATAATGAGGCGTGCCGCCTTCAAGTCTCCCTGAAGCGTGCATTTCGATTTCAATTCGCAACGCTCGCTCACGGTGATGTTCCCCTGCACCTTGCCATAAATCGTGATGGACTTCGTTTTTACTTCCGCGCGAATGTCTGCGTTCTCGCCGACCGTCAACGCCCCATCGGAATTAATTTCGCCTTCAACTTTTCCATCGATCAAAAGCTCCTTTTGGAACTTGATCGTGCCTTTAATTTCGACGTCGCTGGAAAGGACGTCTTTGCCGGAATGTTCAGCCATAAACTTTTTGTACTCGTTTGTTGATGTTTTCGGTTGGTCGCTGTAGGCGGATCGGTTGGAATCTTCAGCCCCCGAACTCAGCGATCCTTCTCCGATCGACGAGATCGTCTTCTGCGGGATGAATTTTTTCAACACGCGTTATTATTGTAATGGTTATTCACATTGTCAACGGGTTCAAGCTAGAAAAGCCAAGTTTTTTAGAATTTATCGGCAAAACGAAACAATTTTGCGGCTTGGTTCTGGCCGGCAAGAACCAAAAACGGCGGCGCCACCCCGGGCGTGCGGTCGAGAATACGACCGATCGCGTGATCGGGAACGCTGGCGCCCAGCAGACTGGCGGAGTTTTGGGCGACTCGCTCCCAATCATAGGCTAAAACCCAGTCCACACGACGATTACGAAGGATTTCACGCCCACCCTGGAGATCGTTCCCGAGAAAAAACCGTGCACTTTCGGCAATGCCGTCCAATGCTTCGTGCGAACTTCCAGCAACGCCGGGTTGACCCGACCAATAAGCAATCGACGGCGACAACCACCATGGTGCAAGAAATGGATGCGTTTCGGCTGAACGAATGGTCATCGCGAGTTCGCGGAGCTGGATTGATTCGTTTCGATGCTCGATTCGACCGGCCCAGTCAGTCTCGTTAGGCCAAATTTGCTCGTCCCAGAATTGAAGCGCAGGTAACATCGACAACACAAACGCGGTCCACACCGCGGCGCGCGATTTGATCGGTGCCAGCAGCTCCGGCAGCGTGATTACAAACATCACCACAAAAAAATAACTCCAGCGCGCCTGCCAAATTGTCAGCAGAAATGTTGCAACAAGCAGGGTCAGAACAAAACCTGGCAGCGCTGTTCGCTTGCGATACGAATTCCAAATCAAAATCGGGGCGACCACGATCATGTAACCCGCCCAGACGAACCAAATTCGATTCCATGGTGAGACGTGAGCGAGTTCCCCAATCGTGCGCGACCAATTTCCGAATAACGCGCTCGATGGAAAAATCGCGAATGTAGGAAGACGGCGCTCGACGAGCAACGCAATCGCGAAGATCGCTCCAAAAAATATCCAGCCGATTCGCCGAGGCGAAGCAAGAAGGAGTTGTCGATCTTTCGTTAGGCCAA
>DASTJU010000148.1:0-8091 GCA_035716295.1 Chthoniobacterales bacterium
TTTGCTCCAAGCTTCCTGCACTTCGGTTTCGTGTAATCGCTCTTTCAGCCCTAGCCGCTGCATCAATTTCGGCAAAACGTCGGCGGGCGCAGCCCAACGGTTTTGCAGAACACGTTTCTCGGGCAAGCCGCGCCACTCTGCGATCACATTGGCGCGAAGGGACGGATTCATTGCGAAATCAGATTCCGCGACTTCGCTCGAAATGACAAGATCGACAATCGTCGATCAGTACCGCCGGCGCATGTTGCTCGGCAGAATGTTCAGCTCGGTCCGGTACTTGGCGACGGTCCGGCGCGCGATCGGAATACCGCGTTTGCTCAAGATCTCCACAATTTCTTTGTCGCTTAACGGAGCATTACCTTCTTCACTCTTGACGAGATCGAGGATCGCCTCTTTCACGCTGGTGTTACTCATCGATTCGCCGGTGGCAGTTTGATAACCGGGCGTGAAAAAATATTTCATCTCGAACACGCCCTGCGGCGTGGACATGTATTTCCCTGAAATGGCTCGGCTCACCGTCGTCTCATGCACGCCGACTGCGTCTGCGATCTGCACCATCGTCATCGGTTTAAGAAACGCCGAGCCCTTGTCGAAGAAGTCGCGCTGCCGTTTCACGATCTCGTGCGCGATGTTGGAAATCGTTTGCTGCCGCTGGTGAATCGATTTGATCAAAAATTTTCCGCTCCGGATCTTGTCGCGGATGTAGTCCTTCACTTCGCTGCCGTTGCGGTCCTGCGCCATGATGTCTTTGTAAGTATTGCTGATGCGCAGATGCGGAATTTGTTCGCCGTTTAAGATGACCTGGTAAGCACCGTTTATTTTTTCGACGGTCACGTCCGGCAGGACATAATTTTGCGGCGCCTGCGCGAAAATCGCGCCTGGTCGCGGATCGAGCTGGGCGATGTTATTCGCGCATTTCTGCACTTGTTCGACGTTGATTCCGATCCGTCGCGCAATTTCCGGGAAACGTCGTTTGCCCAAATCCTGCATGTGGTCGGACACAATCTTATATTCGAGACTGCTTTGCCGGCCTTCGCGCTTAAGCTGGATGAGCAAACACTCGCGCAAGTCTCGCGCCCCCACGCCCGGCGGATGAAAGCTTTGGACGAGGGTGAGCATGTTCTCGAAATCTTCCTGCGGGATTCCGGTGTTGAGCGCCATCTCTTCCGGCGTGGTCTGCAAAAATCCGTTGTCGTCGATGTTGCCAATGATTAGCTCGGCGGTTTTGCGATCGTCGCCGTCGAGCGCGTTTTGGTTGAGCTGCCCCATCAAATGTTGCTGCAGTGTTTCCTGCGTCGGGATCGAATCGAAAAAGAACTGGCGCTTTTCTTCCGCCTCCTGCGAACGGCCGCTGTAACTGCTCGATTGCGCCATGTAATCGCGCCATTCCTCATCGAGCTTCGCCAGCTTATCGAATTCCTCTTTAAAATTATCGTCAGCGGGCTGCGCCTCCGATTCAGGCGGCGCGTCCGGATTCGCTGGATCCGCTAACTCTTCCAGGACCGGATTTGTTTCCATCTCCTGCTGAACGAGGTTGCGCAGCTCAAGTAACGGCGCCTGCAGGATGAGCAGACTTTGCTGAAGTTGCGGAGCGAGGACCTGTTGCAGAGAAAGATTCTGCGTTTGATGCATCCCAGGTCCGGCCATACGTGGAGTTTACTGTCGGGCGAAGGACAGGCAAGCAGGTTACGGGCCCCTCCCTCGCGTGGCTGGCCTTTCGCGTTAACCGCCACAATTCAGGAACACGACTTGCTACCCAGTTCAGCGGTCGATCACTTCCCGAATGAAACGAATTCTCCTCGCGCTCCTGGCACCTGGCACGCTGCTCGTGATGTCGTTCAGCGCCGCGCAAACGCCGGACGCAAACCAGGAACAAAAGCTTCTCGCGCTGATCAAAGAAGTTCAGACGCAGCAGGCGCAGCTCGCGGAGAACCAGGGCAAGATTGAAGAGAAACTCGCTGTCGTCGTCGAAACGATTCGGACGGCTCGGATCTACTCGAAACGAGAAAAATAATGCGCGCCAAAATCATTTCTATTTTTGCAGTTTTGTTGGTCACTGGCGGCGTTAAAGCGCAATCGCCTGCGCCAATTGTGGTGCAGGCCGCTTCCGGTACGACCGTAACATCGACATCTTCCAAGGCAGTCACCATGGCGCCCGATGTTCATTCCATTCCGGACGCGATCAAACTTCTCGAGCAAATCAAGGCCGCTAACGACGAAGTCTTGGCAAAACAAAAGGCAGCTTTGGAACGCCTGAACGAGTTGCAAGACGCTGCCGATCAGCTGCGAATCTTCGCCAAGCGCGGTTAACGCACGCGCGAGCTACTTTTTCTTCGGCTCGATCTTGCGATAAAGCGTGGCCATGCTGATCCCAAGCATGTTGGCCGCCTTTTCACGCGCGCCATCGCAATGTTGCAGCGTTGCTTCGATGTAATTGCGCTCCTGCTGCTGCACGAAATCATCCAGCGGTTGGCCCACCGGCATACTCGCCAATACCTGATCCGCTTTGTCACCCTTCGCGTGACTCACGATGTGCGGCGGCAAATCGCTCGACAAAATTAAATCGTTCTCGCACAACGCGCAGGCCCGCTCGATCGCGTTCTCCAATTCGCGCACGTTTCCGGGGTAATTGTAGTGACACAAAATATCGACCGCCTCGGG
Source organism: Chthoniobacterales bacterium (assembly GCA_035716295.1). GTDB lineage: Bacteria > Verrucomicrobiota > Verrucomicrobiia > Chthoniobacterales > UBA10450 > AV40. The sequence goes on from DASTJU010000148.1 coordinate 2,662, forward strand.
ATCGATCTTCTTCGGCTCGCCGCCAGTCGCGCTCGCTTGCTTTTGCAGAAAATGATTCACCAGCAGCGGCACATCTTCGAGTCGCTCGCGCAACGCCGGCAGCTCAATTGGAATCACTGCCAGGCGGTAATACAAATCCTCCCGAAATGTGCCGTCTTTAAGCTTGGGCTGCAGCGCCTCGTTCGTCGCGCCGACCACGCGCACGTTCACCGGCGAGCTTTTATTGTCGCCGACGCGCCGGACTTCGCGCTCCTGCAAAACGCGCAGGAGTTTAGTTTGCAACGCCGGCGCCATCGAATTGACTTCATCCAAAAAAATCGTGCCGAGGTTCGCTTCTTCAAACAGACCGCGCTTGTCCGCGACCGCCCCGGTAAACGAACCCTTTTTGTGACCGAACAATTCCGACTCGAGCAAATTTTCCGGCAATGCGCTGCAATTGATCGCCACAAACGGATGATGCTGCCGATTGCTGTTGAAGTGCAGGCCCCGCGCAACCAACTCCTTGCCCGTCCCGCTTTCGCCCATAATCAGCACAGTGCTGTCTGTGTCGGCGATCTTGCTGATCAAGTTATAAACGGCCTGCATCTTCCCGCTCGTGCCGATGATGTTTTCGAATCGGTACCGGTTCTTCAGCTCTTTGCGCAGATAAACGTTCTCCCGCAGCGCCGCCTGGTAATCGAGCGCCCGCTGCACCGTTAGCTGCAGCTCGTCGATCTTAAACGGTTTGGTCACGTAATCGTACGCGCCCATCTTCATCGCCTCGACCGCGGTCTCGACCGTGCCGTACGCCGTGATCAAAATCACCGCCGTCTGCCGATGATGCTCGCGCACGTGCCGCAGCACATCGAATCCGGTCATCGTTTCCATCTTGATGTCGGCGATCACCACCTGCGGTGCGATGCTGTCCAGCTGCTCGACTGCTTTCGACGCGGAATTGAACGGAAAAACCTGATGACCCTTTTCCCGACAGAGAGTGACGATGACTTCCACCATTGCGGGTTCGTCATCGATAATTACGATTTTAGCCATGGTAAATCTCAGCGCGGAGAATATTTCAGTTTTGAGAAAAAGAAAGCGATTTTGAGAATTTTGCTTAGTTAGGCCGAATTCTCGACCTCACCGCTAATCATCGACCAATTCACCGGCCGATCGAATCCGACAATCTGTTCGAACACCGATCTCGATTCTGCGATCGGGATGCCGATCAAATCAGCGACGAATCCGGATTGAACTTTGCCGAGCGCATTTTCCTGCCGTAACGCGCGCGCGCTGTTGACGGTGACCATCTTCAAGATTTCTTCCGGCGAAATAGCCGGAAACTTTTTCTGAAACGCCCGCACTTCCGCGAACAGACTCAGGTCGTCATTGCTCGCCAGGCTATCGGTGCCGAGACAGATGTTGAATCCAAGCTCTCGCAATTTGTGAAACTGAAACGGCGAATGTCCGAAATATTCGTGACTGCGGGGACAATGAATCACGTGACTCTTAATCAATTGTTTGTTTAACCCTCGTAAATCACTTCCCGAGATTTCGTTCAAGTGAACGAGCATCCAGTCATCTGTCATTCCGACCGAAGTGGAGGAATCTCTTAATATTTCTGAAAAACGACGGAGTGGCGTCTCATCACCGCAATCGCTCATGTCTCGCCCAATTTCTTTCAGGAAGTCGTAAAGTGGTCCCGAAGCATCCCGAAACATCGATATCTCCTCGCGCGACTCCGCTAAATGCGTGGTCAGTAAAATATCTTCACGCCGCGCGATTTCTTCGCAGCGCCGATACAAATTCGCAGACGCTGTAAACGGCGCGTGCGGAGCGAGTCCCCGGTGCTCCGCCGTTTTCAGATTCTCAAGCGCAGCATCGGCAATCTCATTCGCGCGACTCGGATCGCGTACGTCGATCAGTTCGGCGAACCACCACGTCCGAATCGACGCTTGAATGTGCGGAATCAACTCTGGAAACGCAGTCAGGTTCGCGATCGTTGTCGTTCCGAAGCGTTTTGCGTCAGCGAAGCCCTGATTGATAGATGCGACGTAATCTTCCGCTGAGAGTTTCGCTTTCTCAGTGTTGATCGCGCGGATCCAATCAGGGAACGATTTCTGCCGGGGAATTTTCCCGCGCAGACAAGTGTAATCCAGATGACAATGCGCATTGATCAATCCAGGCAACAGCGCCTGCTCGCCAAGATCGACAATTTCCTCGGTCGAATGTTGCTTCGAGATCTCGGAAAATTTTCCAACATCGAGAATGCGATCTCCCGCAACAACGACCGCACCGTTCTCGATTGGCGGTCCGTCCATTGTGACGACGACTCGTGCGCGAATGATCATTCGTCGGCTTCGCCCTTAACTGCCTTGCGACACTCAGCCACGAGCAGATTGCACGCTTCCTGACAAAGCAACGGAATCGCGTTTTCGCCACGACTGGTTTGATCGTGTGACGGTTCAAATTTCTCCGCCGGTAATTTTGTCGACGGAATTGCGCCGTGCGTATCGCGCTTCCACAAAATTGTTCGTAGACACCCACCGTCCGACTTACAAAAACTTCCGATGACATCGTCGATCTGTTCGTCCGAAATTTTCGCGGCGACTCGATACATCCCTGATTGTCGATCCAACGTTTCGCGCAAAGAGGTCGTGCTTAGTCGATTTTCAGTCCACGCCGCGAGCACTGCCAGTCGGCCGGGATAAAAATGATCCAGTGCCCTTCGCAATTCCTCAAGGTCGACAAGTTCGAGTCGCCAGCCATGGCGGAGATTCGGCGCTGTTTTTAACGGCCGATATTTTCCAGTATCGTCGTATCGCGCGATCCCGAGCGCGTCGTCCGGTTTTCGAAAGACTTCCAAATCACGGGCGTTTTCGTCGTCGCGGTGACAAAGAACGAAACCGCCTGAGCTTGTTCGCTGAATGAAAATCTGACCGAATCGGTTCCTGTCGCTTAGAACTGCGGCAAGCGCTTTTTCAAGTGGCATTGCGCCGGTCAGGCCAGACAATGCGCAATTAGCCCGGCCGCGCGCTCGAGAAATTGTTTATCTTCGTCGCCAAACGCCTTCACTTTGTCGCTTTCGGCGTCGAGCATGCCGACAACGTGCCGGTGCTCGTCTCTCATCGGAACGATAATTTCCGAGCGCGTGGTGTGAAACGTCGGCAGGTAGCGCTTATCTTTCTGAACATCGCCCACCACGATTGCTTTGCCCGATTCCAGCGCAGCGCCGCATAAACCCTGAGTAATCGGAAAACGCGGATAAGCTGGCGGCTCTTTTCCGGTCCCGGCCAGGATCACGAATTCGTCCTTCACGATTTTGTAAATCGCGATGAATCGATAATCGCGCGCCGCCCGAATCATTTCCGCAACCTCTTTCAGGCTCTTCTTGGTGCAGCCGCTCGCAAGAACAAAACCTCCGACGTCTTGAAGTTTTTTGAGTGTATCAGCGTGCATTCCGAAAATTGGTAGGTAGGAAAGATCACGAGGCCGGGCCCGTGCGCAACTTTTCTTGAGTCAATTCACTGAATCGTTTGCCCGAGCCGCTGCGGCCGCCTGCTCGACGATAATATCGGCCACCCGCGGATCAGTCCCGATCGAGCTGGCATAAAAGAGCGAACGATTGTCGATCTGGTACGGGGCGCGACGGAAGACTTCGTCCCCTGTTCGGTGCGGACTGGATGTCGATCTTTTCCCAGCATCGACGGACTCGCCGGGGCGAGCTTCGGCGATTCCGAGCAACACCGGAATGTCTTCGTAACTATGAAGACCGTCGGAAATAAAAAACGGGACGACGACCACGTTTGGCGTGCTCGTCAGCACTTTCCAATCGGAAACGAGGGGGAATTCCTCCATGTAAACATTGAGCACGTTCGCGTATCGCCCGAGCGCGCGAATTTTTCCCGCTTCCCGCTTCGCCGCGACCGCGCTGTTCTCGTTCAAGTCCGTTCCGTGCGCGACGATGAGGAAACTTGTTTCGCTTTCCGGAATGCCCGGCGCAATATCACGCGCCCGCTGCACGAGCAACTCCGTCATGAGCGGATGGTTCCCAACCGGCTCGCGGTAGTTCCAGATTTGTCCATTCGCGCGCTTCGTGACATTGCCATTCAACTCCAGCTCCCGCGGAATGACCGTCTGCGTGAAATAACCCTGGCTGATGAAGTTCGGAACTACGTAAACGTTTTTGATTAGGTCCGGATCAAAAAGAAAGATCGCGTCGCGCAAACTCGGCTCTTCTTTCCAAAATGCGCACGCCACATCCCCGAAAATATTTCGACGTCGGATCTCGGCCGCGTGCGCCAGCGTCGGCCCGCTCGAATCCGGATTCACCGTCGAGCCATGACCAATGATGAGGAGAGCGCTGTCCGGCTTCGAAGTCATACCAGATCGGAAAACGTTCAACGTTCAACGCTCAACGTCCAATGCTCAATTGAATGTTGAAGTTGAACGTTAAACGTTGAATGTTTGCTTCTTAAAACCATGCGGTTTCGCACTTACAAAAACACCGATCTGAAAGTCAGCGAAGTCGGTTTCGGTCTCTGGACGGTTTCGACCGGCTGGTGGGGAAATTTTACCGAGGGTGAAGCGATCGCACTCATGCACAAGGCGTTCGATCTCGGCATTACGCTCTTCGACGCAGCCGACACCTACGGCAATGGATTGAGCGAGGAACTGATCGCGAAGGCGTTCCCGAAACAGCGCGACCAAATCACGATTGCGACCAAGGTCGGCTACGATTTCGTCCATCACGGCGAAGCGCGCGGCCGCGGGCAGCGCGAGATCCCCCAGGATTTCTCACCGGAAGCAATCGAACGAGCGACCGACGCCGCGTTGAAACGGTTGAAGACCGATCATGTCGATCTTCTCCAGCTCCATAACATTCGGATGGAACAGATCTCTGACGACGCGCTCTGGAAAACGCTCGAGAAATTAAAAGCTTCCGGGAAAGTCCGTTATTACGGGATCGCGCTCGGGCCGGCCATCGGCTGGCGCTACGAAGGCGTGAATTGCATTCGCGAACGTGACATCACCAGCGTTCAGCATATTTACAATATGCTCGAGCAACATCCCGGTCATGCCATGCATGACTCCGCGACCGAGGCCGGCAAAGACACAATGTTTCTCATTCGGGTGACGCACTCGTCCGGAATGCTCGAAGGCAAATACACGGCCGACACAGTCTTTCCGCCGACCGATCATCGCAGCCATCGTCCGCGAAGTTGGCTTCTCAATGGAATCCAGAAGATCGACAAGCTGCGATTTCTCGAAACTTCCGAACGTACATTAGGCCAGGCGGCGTTACTTTGGTTGCTGGCCGACGATCGCGTGGCTTCGACGCTTCCGAATATTTACAACGAAGAACAGCTGATCGAGTTCGCCAAAGCGCCCGAATGTCCGCCGCTGACTCCTGACGATCTCGCCAAGATCGACAATCTCCATTCCAAGAACTTC